>JANLQC010000197.1:0-3972 GCA_031367575.1 Betaproteobacteria bacterium
CCAAAGCCGCTTAAGGCACTAACCCGCAATTCGACGATTTTATCATCTTCATTGCGCAATCCGGTCGCGAAAGGAATGCCGCCGAGCCGATCAATCTTGTTGAAAACAAGAACTTGTGGAATGTCATTCGCGCCTATTTCCGTCAGCACAAGATTGACATCGACAATGTGCTGTTGGTGCGCGTCGCTGGCGACATCGACCACGTGCAATAGCAAATCGGCTTCCATTGCTTCGATCAATGTGGCACGAAACGCCGCCACCAGACCATGCGGAAGATCGCGAATGAACCCGACGGTATCGGACAGCGTGACATGAATGCCCGGCTCGATATATAGCTTGCGGGTAGTGGTGTCGAGGGTTGCGAACAACTTGTCGGCCACATAGGTGCCGGAGCGGGTCATGCGGTTGAACAAGGTTGATTTTCCCGCATTGGTGTAACCGACAATGCCCACATTGAAAACGCCCGCGCGCCGACGACTTGCGCGCTGGACGTTGCGCTGGCGCCCCAGTTTCTTGAGTTTTTCCTTGAGCCGTTTGATGCGCTCGCCCACCAATCGGCGGTCAATCTCGAGCTGGGTCTCGCCCGGACCACCACGCACGCCAATGCCGCCGCGTTGCCGCTCGAGATGGGTCCAGCCCTTTACCAGGCGCGTCATCAAATGCTGCATCTGGGCGAGTTCCACCTGCAATTTTCCTTCGGCGCTGCGCGCGCGCTGGCCGAAAATGTCAAGAATGAGATCAGTGCGATCAATCACCCGCACGTTGACTATTTTTTCAATATTGCGAATCTGGATGGGCGAAAGCTGATGGTTGAACACGACAAGATTCGCGTCATGGAGCGCGACCGCCTCGGCAATTTCTTCGACCTTTCCGCGGCCCGCAAAGGTCGAGGCATCGGGTCGCGCGCGTTTACCGGTGATGGTCGCGGCAACGCCTGCACCGGCACTGGTGACGAGTTCCACCGCTTCGTCGAGATGTCCGGTGAATTGTGGATCGTTGATATCCAGGCCGACAACGATCGCTTGGCTGCGCACCGGCTTATTTGATGATTGTTGTGGCTTCATGGTTGGTCGGCTCGGCGATTGGCGTGACGATGTATTCGGTCAAACCCGGGTAGCCCGCGATTGCAAATGGGGATAGACCCTGATTTCACAAGGCGAATCGCGCAAAGGATGATTCCATCAGGAATGGATGCGCCGACCGCCCCCGCGCCAGACCTGCCAGCGCGCGATCAAGCCTCGCCGGGAGTGTCAAACGGAATCGTGACGGCGCGCGCCGGAACAACGGTCGAAATGGCATGCTTGTACACCATCTGCGTCACGGTATTTTTCAACAGCACCACGTACTGATCGAACGATTCGATCTGGCCTTGCAGCTTGATGCCATTCACAAGATAGATTGATACGGGGACGTGTTCCTTGCGCAAAATATTCAGGAACGGGTCTTGTAGTAATTGCCCTTTGCCACTCATTTTCTTATTCTCCCGTTGCATGTTGACCGTCGGCACCGAACCACAGGCTCGATTTATCGGACTTGTAACGATACCGAAAAAACTACTTTATCGTAATCCGGCACTTGCGCCAAGAGTTACTTTCATCATAGACAGGCGAATTCGTCATGGGTTCCGGCGAATGGCGGCATTTCAACGCGATTTTCGCCTATCCTGGCAATTTTGACGAAAACGTGGCGGTTACCGGGAATAGTGCCGACAAAATCAGCTAAACATTTTTTTCGAGCGAATTCTGCCCTGGCGACGCTGATTTTCCTGACTGGCGGTCAGTTTTTGCGGTTTCTTGTCGGCGTAGGGATTGGCGGCCTGCTTCAAATCGACCCTGAGCGGCGTGCCCTTAAGCTTGAACGCATCACGGAACGCGCTCTCAAGGTAGCGCTTGTAGCTGTCGGCCAGATTGGCCAGCCCCGTGCCATGGACAATCACCACCGGCGGATTGTGCCCGCCCTGATGGGCGTAGCGAAGTTTGGGACGGTTCAGGCCGTTCATCGGTGGTTGATGTTTAGCCGTTGCCGCGATCAGTGCGCGCGTCAGTTTCGGGGTTGACAGCTTCGCCATCGCGGCGGCGAACGCTTGATCAATCGAGCCGAACATCGGCATCACGCCCATGCCGTCTTTCGCCGAAATCAAGTGGAAATTGGCGAACTTCAGGAAATGCAGTTTGCGGTCGTACTCGGACTTGGTACGCTCGCGGGTGTATTCATCGAGGTTATCCCACTTGTTGATACCGACCACCAACGCACGGCCCGATTCGAGAATGAAGCCGGCGATGTGTGCATCCTGATCCGAAATCTCCTGGCGCGCATCGAGCAGCAACAGCACCACGTTGGCGTCTTCAATGGCCTGCAAAGTTTTGATCACGGAAAACTTTTCGACCGCCTCGAACACTTTGCCCCGGCGGCGGATGCCGGCCGTGTCGATAATGGTGTAATCCTTGCCGTTCTTTGAAAACGGGATGTAAATCGAATCGCGGGTGGTTCCGGGTTGATCAAAAGCGATCACGCGATCTTCACCCAGCATGCGATTCACCAATGTCGATTTGCCGACGTTGGGACGACCGACGACGGCAATTTTTGGGTGATCGGGTTCCGATTCATCGACGGCATCGGGAAAATGCGTGAGCACGTCCTCAATCAATTGCCGGACGCCCTCGCCGTGCGCGGCTGAAATGGCAACCGGGTTTCCCAACCCGAGTTCATGAAATTCCGCCGACACCACATCCTCAGCCATGCCTTCGGCCTTGTTGACGGCAACCGTCAACGGGATTCCACGGGATTGGCAATCTTTGCGCAGACGCTCACCGATGATCTTGTCCTGCGGCGTCAATCCTTGTCGTCCATCGGTCACAAAAATAATGGCGTCCGCCTCGGCGATGGCCTGCAAGGTCTGCTTGGCCATCTCATGCATGATGCCTTCGGTGACGACCGGCTCGAAGCCGCCGGTATCGACCACCAGATAGGGTTTTGAACCGCCGCGACCATGGCCGTAATGGCGATCACGCGTTAGCCCCGGCAAGTCGGCGACGATCGCGTCCCGCGTCTTGGTAAGGCGATTGAACAGCATCGATTTGCCGACATTGGGACGGCCGACAATAACGATGGTGGGTTTCATGGTTCCAGCCGAATGACGGCCGTTACCTTACCGCGATGGCAAACACACCACCTTTATCGGTTTGCGCAATCACCCGATCATCGCGCGCGGCAAGCGCAATCACGCGACTGCCATCGGTGGGCACCCGACCGAGCAACTCGCCATTCTCAGCCGATATGACATGAACCAGTCCATCCTTGTCACCAATCACAATCTTGCCTTTGGCAATGAGCGGCGTGCCCGGATCACGCAGTTGCAATTTTTCAAGCTTCCACGCCGTCGCACCATTTGATTTGTCGAGCGCGAACACGTTGCCTGCCGTATCGGCGACGTACACATACTTTGCATCGATGGCGACACCATCGGCGCTTGAAATTTCGCGCGACCACAACACGTTGCCGTTCAGTGTTTCAACACATCCGGTGCGGCCCTGATAGACCGCAGCACATATGCGCGTGTCATCGAGAACCGGCAGGCCGGCGACATCCGCGATGCGCTCAAGTTCGGTCGCGCCGCGCGGAAGTGAAATGGCGGCCTCCCAAATCGGTTTGCCGCTATCGAGCTCCAATGCAATCACTTTTCCGCCCGGATACCCGGCGTAGATCACGCCACGGTTGACCAGCACGCTTGCGTTGGTGCGCAGCGTCAGCGCCGGCGCCGCGCGCTGAAACACCCATTTGTGCTTGCCATCGATGCGGTTCAACGCAATGATCCGACCATCGGCGGTACGCACGATCACATTCCCGGAGGCCACCACCGGTGACGCCAGCACTTCACCGGCGACGGAAGATTTCCAGAGCACGCGTCCGGCGGTATCAAGTGCGATGACATCGCCCTTGCCGGAGCCAACCACCACCGTGTCATCATTGACG
>JANLQC010000243.1:0-3287 GCA_031367575.1 Betaproteobacteria bacterium
CACCACCCACCCTATAAAATGGGAGGAGCAAACCACCACAACACCACTCTCCCTTAAAAAAGGGAGGACCCAAACGACACAACATTTTGAATCGCACCCGTTTTTGCCTGTCACTTAAAAGACCTTTGCGCCTATTTTACCGCTGCCCGGCAATTCGACCGCCAACTTCACACCGACCAGAAGCCATGTCATGTTAACAAAGTGGTTTGCAAGATTTAAGAAGTGAGTTAATTCTCAATTGTCACCGATTCGGCATAAGCAACGCGGCGTGTGGCGCTCAAGTGCCTCAAGCAATTCCGGGATGAGAGGATTGATAGTCTCGATTCGGTTGTTCTTGACGATAAGGACAAAAACCGAAATGGGGAGCGATGAAATATTCTGCTGGAATTCGATATTTTGGTCTACGGTCAAGAATACATCGAATCGCGTTGCCGCCAGAATCAGGAGCTTTCCGTTTTTGACTCCAGACCATCCGCAACTCACAACCGTTGCCACTTCATGGCCAACGAGCCTCGATTGGAGTGCCTTGGGAAGTGACTCGTCAAGTAGGATGCGCATCTTTGACTAGCGCAACCCGGGCTTCTTCGAGTGCGGCGACTGCCATCTCTCGGCTGATCGATGGAAATTGATCCAGAAAGACTGCAAGAGAATCGCCGGCTTCCAGATAATCAAATAAGTTCTTCACGGGAACTCGCGTACCCAGAAAGACCGGTGCTCCGCTCTGGATTTCAGGGTCAATGATGATGACTTTTTGTTTCTGTTGCGTCTGCTGGTGTGTCATATCGCTGCCTCCTGATGGGCTTCACGCATATATTGCCGCCGCATGGCTTACTCAATAGTTGCACGCAACTGTCGAGATAGACCCGTTGCGGGGCGCATCTACTCGCCGATTTGCGCGAAGGTTCTCCGCCAATTGCTTTTAAGCGGCCCGTCTTGCCGGTGCCGGCGTTGAGTTCCGCTTGCTCGCATTGAGCACTTCAACGCCCGCAACGCTTCCGGTTTCATCGAAATCCAGAATTATCCCGGGTTGCACTTCCTCAGACTCAATGATTTTTGATTCATTGAGCCGAATATACAAAGCATCCACTTCGGGGTCGTAGTCAAATTTCATCATTTACCTCGGGCAGTTCGGTCGAAATAAACCGTTACGACGTGGGGCGGTTGATAGGCCCGCCAACTATTCACTTTCCTGCCCCCGGCACCCGCCCATACACATCCTGAAAGCGCACAATATCATCTTCGCCGAGGTATTCGCCGCTCTGCACTTCGATCATTACCAGTCCCAGCACGCCCGGGTTTTCGAGTCGATGTTTATGTCCGGCCGGAATATAGGTGGATTCATTGGTGCTGAGCAGTAATTCGCGTTCGCCGTTCACCACTTTCGCCATGCCGTGAACCACGATCCAGTGTTCGCTGCGGTGGTGATGCATTTGCAGTGAAAGCGTTGCGCCGGGCTTGACTTCGATACGCTTGATTTTGAAACCGGTGCCTTCTTCCAGCACGGTGTAGGTTCCCCACGGCCGGTGGACGGTGCGGTGCAATTTGTAGGTCTCGTGTCCCTTGGCTTTGAGGCCGGCGTAGATGTGTTTTACATCCTGCGCGCGGCTGCGATCCGCCACCAGCAATGCGTCCGGCGTATCGATGACGATCAGGTTATTGACGCCGACCATCCCGACCATGCGTCCATTGCTCTGCACGTAACATCCTAACGTTTCATGCAGCAGCGCTTCGCCGTGAATCCGGTTGCCTTCGGCGTCGGGCACCGAAAGATCGCCGACCGCGTCCCACGAGCCGATATCGCTCCAGCCGATATTGCACGGCACGACCGCCACGTCCTTGGATTTTTCCATGACGGCGTAGTCGATGGAAATATCCGGTACTTTGGCAAACGTGTCGGCATCCAATTCGAGTTGGGTAAATTTCGCGGCCGGCGTCGCGCCTTTGGTGGCACCTTCGGCAATTCTCGATTTCGCGATGCAGGCTTTTGTGGCCGTCAAAATTTCCGGGCTGTGGCGCTCCAGCTCGCGCAGCATGCTGCCCGCGCTGAAACAAAACATGCCGGAATTCCACAGGTAATCGCCGGAATCGACATAGGACTTGGCAATTTCCAGATTGGGTTTCTCGACAAACCGCACCACGCGGTTTCCGTCGGCCTGGATATAGCCATAGCCGGTTTCGGGCGTGTGGGGCTTGATGCCAAAAGTCACCAGGCTGCCGCGCTTGGCCAGTTCCGTCGCGCGCGCCACCGCGTCTGCAAACGCGATCTGGTGCGCGATCAAATGGTCGGCCGGCAATACCAGCAGAATCGCGTCGTCGCCATGCACCTTGGCGACATGGAGCGTCGCCGCCGCGATCGCCGCCGCCGTGTTGCGGCCGAACGGCTCAAGGATAAATGAGGTCGGCAATTTCGTTTTGTTGATTTCGCGATATTCGTCCTCGGTCTTGAAAAACAATTCCCGATTGGTGACGGTAATCACTTCGGTCGCGCCCGGCAACATCGCGCCTCGCAGGAATGCCTTTTGCAGCAGGCTCTGGCCGTCGGCAAGCCGAATGAAGGGCTTCGGATGTGTTTCCCGTGAAACCGGCCACAACCGCGATCCGGCACCGCCGCAAAGAATGATGGGTATCAGGTTCATATCGTTGCTTGGCCTCTTACTTTCGGACATTGGTTTGCGGCGCGCCGACCCGCATATGCGAATACGGCGGGGATCGAATGAAAGCGGGCATCATGTCGCGCGCCCATAGGTCAAATCTTACTATGCAAGGCGGCGCTTGTGAGTGGTCTGATGATTCTCGCCAATCTGTAGATGGAAAATAGTTGCGGCCCGCAGGGGGTGGCTTTGGTATAATCCTGTTCCGTTTCAAGCAGCGCATCTTTTCTGTGCGGCACACGTCTCAATGGTGGTTGTAGCTCAGCGGTAGAGTCCTGGATTGTGATTCCAGTTGTCGTGGGTTCGAACCCCATCAGCCACCCCAGTTTTTGAAAAGCCACCGTTGAGGTGGCTTTTTTTGTTTGGGTGCCCAGCAGACTTTAGGGTACTTCTAATTACCCTGTCGTACCGGCGGAGCATGCCCCGGCAGGCAGTAGGCCGGGGGCCGGTACCCAATTTTCGTAAGCCATTGACATATTGACAAAATTGGCCCCCGGCCTACGCCGGGGAGACAGAGATTTGAGGTTAATAGAAGTTCCCTTCAGGCAAACTCAAGCACTGGCGCGCATTTCAGGCAGAAAAGTCCTGAAACACCGCGCCAAATGGCGTTCTGCGTATTTGGGTTGATCCTGATGT
>JANLQC010000169.1:0-2774 GCA_031367575.1 Betaproteobacteria bacterium
CATGAAGCTTGCCGACCTCAAGGGCAGGAAATTCGCCCACACGGCACCGTCGTCCAATTCCGGCCACATGGCACCGATGGCGCTATTCCCGGCCGAAGGCCTCGCGCCGGAAAAAGATTACAAGATTTTGTTTTCCGGCAAACATGATCAAAGCGTGATGGGCGTGAATTCAGGCGATTACGATGCCGCCGCCGTGGCCTCCGACGTTTACCACCGGATGGCGTCACGCGGCCAGATCAAGGAAGATGATTTCCGCATCATTTACCAAAGCCAGAAATTCCCGACTTCCAGTTTTGCCTACGCGCACGATCTCGAACCGGCGCTCGCGACCAAAATGGTGAAGTGTTTTACCGATTACCGCTTCACGCCGGAGATGCAAAAAGCGTTCGATGGCGCGGATCGTTTCTTCCCGGCGAATTTCCAGAAAGACTGGGAAGTGGTGCGCAAAGTGGCGGAAGGTTCGGGCGAGGCGTTCAATCGCGCCAACTACGACAAACAGACGGCGAAGGAAGCGGAGGCGGCGAAGAAAAAAGCGGCTGAGGCAAAGAAGCCGTAAGCACTTCATGATCCGCAGTCTTGCCGTGGTGGGATTGGCGCTCGCGAGCCACGCGGCATGGTCGCTGGATGCTTGCAACCATCGCGGCGACCTGAGCCCGCTCTATTGCGACGAGGATCACGACCTCACGGCCGACGCGCCGAAAGACAAGACGAAATGGCGCAATCCCGCCTCGCTGCTGCTGAGTTATTCGCCGCAGGAAGACACCGCCGCGTATGAAAAATTGTGGTCACCGTATGTTTCGCACATGTCGCAGTGCGTCGGCCGGCCGACAAAATTTCTGCAGGTGTTTTCGAGCGCCGCCGCCATCGAGGCGCTGCGTTCGGGACGCATCCAGTTCTCGCTGCTGGCCACCGGCGACACGCCGTTTGCGGTCAACATCGGTGGCGCGGTGCCGTATGCCGGTATTGGTGGCGCGCAAGAATTATTGAGCTATCACGTTGTGGTGCTGGTGCAAAACGACAGTGCCTTCAAAAAGCTCGCCGACCTGAAAGGCAGGCGCATGGCGCATACCGTAGCGTCGTCGAACTCGGGAAACATGGCACCGCGCGCGCTGTTTCCGGCCGAGGGCCTCACACCCGATGCCGACTACAAAGTAATTTATTCCGGCAAGCACGATAACTCCATCATGGGCGTGCTGAACGGCGATTACGACGCCGCCGCCGTCGCCGACGATGTGCTCGACCGAATGTTGTCGCGCGGCTTGGTCAAACCCAACGCCTATCGCATCATTTACAAAAGCAAGCCGTTTCCGGCCGGCAGCATGGTGCTCGCGCACGATCTCGATCCGGCACTGGCGGCCAAGCTGAAGGCATGCACGTTCTCGTATGCGTTTTCAG
Organism: Betaproteobacteria bacterium; assembly: GCA_031367575.1. Classification (GTDB taxonomy): domain Bacteria; phylum Pseudomonadota; class Gammaproteobacteria; order Burkholderiales; family Usitatibacteraceae; genus UKL13-2. The sequence goes on from JANLQC010000169.1 coordinate 1,396, forward strand.
CGGAATTGAAAACGGCATTTCAGGGCTCGGACCGTTTCCTGCCGCTGGATTACCGGCGCGATTTTGAATCCGTGCGCGAAGTCGCGCAGAACAGCGGCACCACCACCCACCGCCCCGGCTTTAACGGCGGCAACAGCAAGAAACGGGAGCCGGGTAAATGACCCAAAGCAGTAATACCATTGACCGCTCGCTGCAAATTCGCGGGCTGACCAAGGAATATAAACGCGGCGTGCCGGTGTTAAAGGGCATCGATCTCGATTTCGCGGGTGTGGGTATCACCGCCATCATCGGGCCTTCCGGCACCGGCAAATCCACGCTGATCCGCTGCATCAATGGTCTGGTGCAACCGACGGCCGGAAAGATATTATTTCAGGGGCAGGACCTGGCACAACTGAAAGGGGCCGAGTTGCGAATTGCGCGGCGAAAAATCGGCATGGTGTTTCAGGAATACAACCTCGTTGAGCGGCTGACGGTAATGGAAAATCTGCTCACCGGGCGGCTCGGTTACATGTCCGCGTTCAACGCGTGGCTCAGAAAATTTCCGCAGGCCGATATCGATGAAGCGTACAGCCTGCTCGATACCGTCGGTCTCGCCGCCTTTGCCAATCAGCGCGCCGACAGCCTCTCCGGCGGGCAGCGGCAACGCGTCGGCATTGCACGCGCCGTGATGCAGCATCCGGAAATATTGCTGGCGGATGAACCAACTTCCTCGCTTGACCCCAAGACCTCGGTCGAGATCATGGAATTGATGGCGGACTTGGCGGCCAAGCGAAACATTCCGGTGGTGGTCAATATTCACAACGTCGTTCTCGCCAAGCGATTTTGCGGACGCATGATCGGCATGACCGAAGGCTGCGTGGTGTTCGACGGCGGACCCGCGCAATTGACGGACGCGAAGTTGAATGAGATTTATGGTGGGGAGAATTGGATTGAATAGAGTCCGTCGTATTACAGTCAAACGATGGGCTGGATTACGGCTGCGACCAAAGGAAGTCCCTTTCGGGACGCCGGAATGACGGGCATTTAGGCCACCGCTGAATATGAATACGACCGCAATCACCGCACTCCACAACCCCTTCCCCGCCCATTGGCCCACGCGCCTCGGTGCCGTCGCGTTGCTCGCCTACGTTATCTGGGCCGCCGCGCAACTCGATTTCACCTGGTCGCGTTTCGTCTCCGGTCTCGGCAATGCGAATCGTTTTCTCACCCGCATGTTTCCACCGAATTTCGAGGGCGACAAATGGGAGATGATCGTCAAGGGCCTCACGGAGAGTCTTGAGATAGCCGTCATTGCCACCGCCATTGGCATCGCGATTTCGCTGCCGATCGGCCTGATGTCGGCGCGCAATTTATCACCGCCGTGGATCTCCTGGCCGGCG
>JANLQC010000265.1:0-2329 GCA_031367575.1 Betaproteobacteria bacterium
CGACGCGATTCCCCAGCGCCACAAATTCACTGAATCCCACCGCGAAATCAATCGTATCGGCCGCGCGACGCCGACCGCCGCCGAGACCGACCACCGCCATGCCAATGGCACGCGTATCGATTTCACCGATGATGCCGTCACGCAGGGCGGGCACCGGCATGATCACCGCTGCCGTAACAAGATACTTGTCCGGATGCGCGACGAGATCGAGCGGCCCACCGAGGGCGGCAACCATGCGCTCGAATACTTCGGTCGCGCGACCATTGTCGAGCACCTGCGTCAGTGCCTGCCTGGCCGATTCGACCGAATCATGCAAACCACAACTCACCAGCAATTCGGCCGACAACGCCATCGTGACTTCATGCAAACGCGGCGGCCGCGATTTTCCGGAGAGGTAATCGAGTGCGCAGCGCACCTCGATGGCATTGCCCGCACACGGTGCCAGCGGCTCGCTCATGTCGGTCAGCAAAGCCGATGTTTTGACGCCGGCACCATTGCCGACATCGACAATACTTTTCGCCAACTCGAACGATTTTTCAAACGTCGGCATGAATGCGCCGGAGCCGACCTTGACATCCATCACCAGCGCATCCAGCCCCGCTGCCAATTTTTTGGAAAGGATGGACGCGGTGATCAACGGGATCGATTCCACCGTCGCAGTCACATCGCGGGTGGCGTAAAGGCGCTTGTCGGCAGGTGCCAAATCGGCGGTCTGGCCGATGATCGCGACGCCCACTTCCTTGACAACTTGCTGGAATTTTTCAATCGACACACGGGTCTGGTAGCCGGGAATGGCGTCGAATTTATCGAGCGTGCCGCCGGTATGGCCCAGTCCGCGCCCGGAAATCATCGGCACAAATCCGCCACACGCGGCCACCATCGGCCCCAGCATCAACGACACCACATCGCCGACGCCGCCGGTGGAATGCTTGTCCACCACCGGGCCATTGAGATTAAGCGATGTCCAATTCAACACGCGCCCGGAATCGCGCATCGATGTCGTCAGCGAAATCGTTTCCGCGCGCGTCATGCCGTTGAAATAGGTCGCCATCGTGAAGGCGGCAATCTGGCCTTCGGAAACGGTTTCATCGGCAATGCCGTGGACAAATTCGCTGATTTCCTCGCGCGACAGCACGTGGCCGTCGCGTTTTTTGCGGATGATTTCTTGCGGGATGAACACTAAAATTTCAGACTCAGGAAAATGCCGGCAATGGTCGCACTCATCAGGTTCGACAGCGTCGCCGCCGCCACCACCCGCATGCCGAGCCGCGCCACATCGCCGCGCAATTGCGGTGCAATGCTGCCGAACGCGCCGGCCAGAATCGCAATCGACGTGAAGTTTGCAAACCCGCACAGCGCGAAGGAAACAATGGCGAGCGTGCGCGGATCAATGATGGTCAATCCCGCTGCCAGCACTTTTGCATCGGGTTGCAGGTACGGTGCCAGCCCGACATACGCGACAAACTCGTTGAGAATCAATTTCTGGCCAATGAGATTGCCGGCGAACGCCGCGTGTTCTCCCGATACGCCGAGCATGTATGCGAGCGGTGCGAACGCTTTGCCCAGCAGCGTTTCCAGATTCACGCCGCCATAACCCATCCATCCCGCAATCCCGCCGACCATCCCATTCAGCAGCGCAATGAGGCCGATGAACGCGAGCAACATCGCGCCCACATTCACGGCAATTTTGAGCCCGAGCGATGCGCCGCCCGCTGCCGCTTCAATCACATTGGCGGGGCGCTTTTCTTCAAATTCAAATCGGTCAAAACGGATGTCGGACGTTTCGGTGCTGGGATAAATCAGCTTCGCAAACAACAACCCGCCGGGAATCGCCATGAACGACGCCGCCACCAGATATTCCACCTTCACGCCCAGGCCCGCATAGCCCGCCAGCGCCGCACCGGCCACGCTCGCCATGCCGCTGGTCATGATGCAAAACAATTCCTGGCGCTTCAATTGGCTGATAAACGGTTTCGCCGCCGCGCCCATTTCATTTTGGCCGAGAAAGATCGTCGTCACGGCGCAAAACGATTCGATCTTCGAGACCCCCAACAGCTTCTGAAAAATCGTGCCAAGGATGGTGATGATCCAGCGCATGATGCCGAGGTAATACAGCACGGCAATCAGTGCGGTGACAAAAATAATGGTCGGCAAAACTCGCAACGCAAAAATAAAACCGCCGCCACCGAATACTTCAAACATCTTGTTCGACACCAATCCGCCGAACAAAAATTCGGTGCCCTTGAAACTGAATTCCAGCACGTGGGTGACACCGCCGGCAATGCCGCCAAGAATGTCCTTGCCAATCGGCACAAACAGCACAAACGCG
>JANLQC010000270.1:0-1613 GCA_031367575.1 Betaproteobacteria bacterium
AACTCGAGGACGGTTTTGTGTCGCAGTCAGTCAAACAGGTGATGGATCTGTGTGTGAGTTGCAAAGGCTGCAAGCGCGAATGTCCGACCGGTGTCGACATGGCAAAGATGAAAATCGAATTCCTGCACCACTACAAGGCGCGCCACGGCCACACGCTGCGCGACCGGTTGGTTGCGTACCTGCCACGCTACGCGCCGCACGCGTGGGCGTTTGGCTGGCTTCTGAATCTGCGCAATATCATTCCCGGTGCGGCATGGCTGGGCGAGAAGTTGATGGGGTTTTCATCGAAGCGAAAATTGCCGTTGTGGAGGAAACCACTGCTTTCGTCGATCGGTGCCGCGCGCTGGCAGAAAGCGATGCGCGAAGCAAAATCGGAAAATTCAGACACCTACTTCGGCAAGCAACGCGATGTGGTGTTGTGGGTGGATACCTTCACCAATTATTTTGAGGGCCCAAGCCAGCATTTTCCCGGCATCAGTGCCGAGGCTGCGTCGATTGTGTTGCACAAAGCGGGCTACAACGTGGATCTGATTGGCGGCGCGACCGGTGAGCGACCGCTTTGTTGTGGCCGCACCTTTCTGGCCAGCGGGATGGTTGATGAAGCGAAGAACGAAGCGCGCCGCACCATCGATGCGTTGAAGCCCTACATCGATCGCGGTGTGCCAATCATCGGACTGGAGCCCTCCTGCCTGCTCACGTTGCGCGATGAATTCAAATCGATGTTTCCGGGTGAAGAAACCGAAAAATTGGCCGCGCACGCATTCCTGTTTGAAGAATTTCTGGTGCGCGAAAAAACAGCGGGGCGATTTGACCCCGCCACGCTTGCGCTGCAACCGATCAAACAAAAAGCGGCGCTACTGCACGGCCATTGCCACCAAAAAGCATTCGGTGCGATGAACGCGGTGGAGGAAGTGTTGTCGTGGATCCCTGAACTCAAAACGACGACGGTTGAATCGAGTTGCTGCGGGATGGCGGGTGCGTTTGGCTATGAGGCCGCGCATTTTGAAGTCTCAATGACGATGGGAAACCTGTCGCTGTTGCCTGCAGTGCGCGCCGCCGACACTGAAACGCTGATCGTTGCCGATGGCACCAGTTGCCGGCACCAGATTGCCGACGGTGCCGCGCGCGAGGCGGTACATGTGGCGGTGGTGTTGGCGACGGCGCTGGTGAAGATCGCGTAACTTCCGCCGCTTCACCGTTACCAGCCCCCGGTACTCTTTTCCCCGCCCCCCGTACTCTTTTCCCCGCCCCCGTAGTCTTTTCCCCGCGCAGGCGGGGACCCAAGGGTGAAATTGCCCGCGCCCGGCGGCGGCGAATACTTTTCCCCGCGCAGGCGGGGATCCAAGTTCGCGTTACGGGGGCATCGATACTTGGCTCCCCGCCTGCGCGGGGAAAAGAAATCTCTGTCGTGTCGCGCAGAGATGCGACGCTCATGGGCACGATTAGACCTTCCGGAAATGTTTTTCTCACGCCAATTCCCATGGGATAAGTACTGTGAAGGAGATGGCCAAGGTGAAACTGGATCGCGTTACCCAGCAGCCCGACGTAATGGGAGGCAAGGCCTGCATTCGCGGGATGCGAGTGACGGTTGGCATGGTGTTGAGTCAAATCGG
>JANLQC010000317.1:0-3269 GCA_031367575.1 Betaproteobacteria bacterium
AAATATGATTTTGCGGCGGACAGTTTCAACATGAAGGATTTCTGGGCGACCGAGGCGGCACTCAACACGGTCATGCTGGCGTACAACCTGATGAGTTTATTGCGTCAGGTTCTGCTCAAAACGAGTGCAGTCAAACATTCTACCACCTCCGTGCAGCACACCCTGCAAACACTGCGCTACAAACTGTTCGCGAAGGCCGCTTACATCACCACCGAAAGTCGAAAACCCATTTTGAATCTGGCGGTGGCGATGCAACAGCGAGCGTGGATGCAGGGGCTGTGGGATGCTTCAAAAACCTTTGATTTGCCCGCAATATTTACGCCGATCTATCCGCCTTGATGACGTTCTAATGGAAAATCTCTGCTTAAGGGTAGAGCGCCATTCGGCGCGCTTCTCCGGGCAAAAATCCGTGAAACGCCGCACCAGGACTAGTCTTTTGCGCGCCAACGTACGTTTTCCGCTTTTTTCATACGCTCGGCTTTACCACCCGCAACAACGTGATCCCCCGCAGTGCGACGGACCGCGATCCGCAACGAATTCAAGCCAGCAACGAATTCATGTGCCGCAGCCTATCGGCAATCGAGCGCAACATCGCGACACCGATGGCCGGCTGCGATTTCACCAACGCGATCAGCGCGTTGCGATTGACCGACAGCAATACGCAATCGGTTTTGGAAATGGCGCTCGCGGTGCGCGGCGATTGGTCAACCAGCGCCATTTCGCCGAAGGTACCGCCGGCATTCACGGTCTCGACTTCGTTGTCGCGGATGAAAATGCCCACCCTGCCTTCCATCACCAGATACATGCTGACGCCCGCCTCGCCTTCGCGCATGATGGCTTTGCCGGCGTCAAAGCGAACCGTGGTGGCGTGTTGCATCGCGTTGTCCACTTGCGCCAACAGTTCCGGCGAAAAAGTGGCGCTATCGCGACCGGTGCGCCCGCTCGGCGCGACTTTTCGCATCGCCATGCGCGCGGCGACAAATCGGAGGCGGTCAAACATCACGCTCATCAGCATCAGCGCGAATTCAGGCGTGGTCTGCAATGCCGACTGAAGTTCTTCGGCGTCGAGGGAGAACGCCTGACAATCGGTTTTGGCAGTGGCGGTGGCACTGCGTGTGGCCCCGCCCGCCGAACCGCTGATGACCGCCATCTCGCCAAAAATCTCGCCGGGCTTGATCGTATCAAGCGCCTTGCCGTTGCTGCTCAACGCGACTTCGCCGCTGATGACCAGATACATGCGATGCACAATGCGCTTGCCGAACAATCCCTGCTTTCCCGACTTTTCGTTTTCCACGAAAAGTGTCGAGCCGGCGGGAAATTGCTCGGGTTTGCCTGAGCTCCTGAAGAGCCTTGTGGCCACCGCCGAATCATAGAATTTGCTGACGGCCGGCTTGAACGGGGCCGATGCGGTTAGCATCGACGCGGGCGCTGCCGGGCTACCGGGTGGCGGTTTGGTGAAATCGAAATCGTCTTCCATTTTTTTTGAACGTTTTGTTTGAACGTAAGGTAGTTAGGTGAAAAACGTTGAACACCATTATGACAAATTGCGAAGGCATCAACAGGAACTTGCGCGCAGCGACGCGTCCTCTGCCACCAACGCCACCAACGCCACCAACGCCACCAACGCCGGTGGAGCGCGGGCGGCGGGTGCCACGGTGTCGGTAACCTCGGCGCGTGCGCGCCAAGGGCGGCAAGCTGATTCCGTTGTCCGCGCCCGGCACCGTCAAGCGCGAGACCGGCGCGACCTCGATCAATCACGCCGGGCCGCTTGAAGCGTTGACGGTGTTGTTCAATCTGGCCCCCGGCACGGCGTTGGCAGACGCATCGAAAAAAATCGAACCGTATCGCAATCAACTGAAAATGCCCGCCAGTATTTTGACCGCATGCTGATTGGCATCGTGAAAAAGAATGCGCTCATGATGATCAATTTCGCGCAGTGATCGCGTTGACTATCACGAGGATTTGCGACGCCGTATGGCGCAAAAAGACGCGTTTTTATGTTCCCGAAATTGCCAAGCACTACACTAGACACAAGCAATGGCGCGGCGTTCGGCGGTAAAACACCCGCAAAGCTTCGCGGATGCTTGACTTTTCGCGTTACAAGGAGGAAATGGCATGGAGAAGCAGATCACTTATCAGGGTGCGGTATACCCTTGGCATTGCGACCACATGGGCCACATGAATGTCATGTGGTATGTCGGCAAATTCGACGAGGCCACGTGGCAATTGTTCGCGCGGCTCGGCCTCAACCCGGCGTACCTGCGCGACCGGCAGCGCGGCATGGCGGCCGTCGAGCAGCACCTTGAGTACAAGCGCGAATTGATGGCCGGTGCCACGGTCACGGTCTATTCCACGGTCATCGAAATACGCGAAAAGGTGCTGCGCTTCTCGCATGTGATGACGGACTCGGTCAGCGGTGAAATTGCCGCCACCACGGAATTGACCGCCGTGCATATGGATGCGGTCGCGCGCAAGGCAACCGCGTTTCCGGCGGAAATCCGCGAGCGGATTTTTGCGTTGATAGGCGGCTGACATGCCATCGCGGCGTGCGGCCGCCCGATTTTGCGTCACGACAACCGCAAAGGGTCACCGTATCATCCGGCACGGCGCAATCAGCAAGGACGCGTCCACCCCTGCATTGATCGCTGGTTGGGCAGTGGGCCGATGGTGATGGCAGGCGATGGCGTGGCGCGGGGACACAGTGTCAAGTCCGCAATGGGGGATTGAAGTCGGTATCGAGGGATGGACAAGAAAAACAGGTTGCAGGCGGATGCCAATGTGGGTCGTGCGGGTTGCACACGACCCACCGTGAATCCGTCCTTATTTGGCAGGTGCAAACAAGCCCGCGTAGGTTGGAATTTTTTTCTGCAATTCATCGCGCAGCTTGCTCGACGCGGCGAAGAAATCCATTTCCGATTTGCCGGTGGCGGCCGGATTTTTGTATGCGAGCACCAACAGGCCAATGTGCCCGCCGGCCGTATCGCGCAACGGCAGCATCATGACAAATTTTTTCACCGGATCCTTCGGGCGGTTCCAGCGCGGATCGATAATGGTGATGCCCAATTCAACCACCATCACATCGTCCGGGTCGTCGGCATTGCCGATCCGCTCGGGGAAGGAGCCGGCGAACATGGTGTATACCTTGGACAATCCGGGCGGCGCGCCGTGAAACGTGACGCTCAATAGTTCCGGATGCGTGGCCATGATTTCTTCCGACAGCGTCTGTGCGTACATTTTGTGCGCGGGGGCTGTCCAGTTTTTTTCCGCCG
>JANLQC010000351.1:0-3933 GCA_031367575.1 Betaproteobacteria bacterium
ACCAGCGCGGGCTTTTTTTCCATGAGCAAGCTGAACCAAGCAGGTTCTTCACCCGCGCCGTACACATAGCGCGAGACAAGAGCTTTCATCAACAGCGCGTCGTCCAATTGCAATATGCGATCAGGACTTTGTTTGTGCGCCAGTTCCATCCCGACTAGCAGTGCCGGTGTGAGGTGGAAGATTTTTCCTTTGCGGTCGGATTCGAGAATATCTGTAAGGCTCGGTAGATCGTTTCGTGTGAGCGAGCCTTCCAATGCGGCAAACGCTACGGCTACCAACTCGATGTCGTCGTCTAGTAGTTCTGCCAATCGTGCTTCTGGCGTGTCGCCGTGTGCGTCCACCAGTAATTTTTGATAGGCAAGGGCTAGGTAATACAGTGTCTGCGAGGGCGCTGTGTGATCTCGCAGCCTGCCCAGAATCGCGCGGAATTCTGCAGCGCGGGTTCGTTTTTTATCGGCATGAACGCGCTTTCTGGTTGCTTGCTCGATCCGATACTTGTGATGCTCCAAGTTGCACGTCAAAAGCGACGCGAGGTATTCCAAGGAACCAAATCGCTTTGTGGCAAAAGTCTCAAGTCGCTCAAGCGTCATTCCTCCTTGAAGTACACCGTCATGGCCAATTGTGATTGCTATGATTGCTCGCTGGAAATAGTCTTTTGCTTGTTCATCGCTAGCCGCAGTCTCGGCTTGCTGCAGCCACCAAAAGGCGATATCTGCTGGTGCAGGTGCATCCAGCAAGCGTGCTTCAACTCTCCACCAATATTGATCGTCTTTTGGAGTGCGAGAAAGGGCAGCGCGCAACACGCCCTTGTATCTCGCCGGTCGTTCGCGAAACCAGACGTGAATTCTTTCCTTGTCGTCATGCTCTATGTGATCGTGATCGCCGTCTTCCAGGCAGATTCCGAGCCATTCATATAGCGTTTCATCATCGGTTTCGTCGCCGATCGCTTCCAGTCCGCGCGCAACAAATTCGCCAATGTGAGTCCAAAGTTCGCGAGATTCGTCGTCCCCTCGTAAGGCTTTGATGCCGCGAAACGCATTCAGCAATTGCCCAATTTGGGCGTTCGGAGTTTTCTCCAAAAAATACTGACGCCAAAACGTCCAGTAAGACCCGATAAGATTTTCATCTTTTCTCGGATGCAAATATTTCATTAACTGTTCCGGCTGGATGTACTTAGGGTACGCGTTCTCAAGGAGGATTCCCATCAGCTCATCGTCATCGTCTTTGATGGTTCCAAGACGCACATCTTCAAGCAGACCGGCCAACACTCCTGGTTCGGAGAGGTATTCTTTCAGGTAAGTCCGCAAGGCCATTTTTCGAACTTCGCCCCGCCAGCGAGGCTCGCGTACAACCGGTATTAATAGTGATCCCATGCCCAGCATGACATTGCCAATGTACAACGCATCAGTCACACAGGCTGCTATGAGCTGATTACCATGCGTGTTTGGCGTCAAACGGAGAATCCGCTCAAACTCCGTTGCCATGTCGAGGGTCGCGAGGACGTCAAATGTTTGCACACGACAACCGTACAAGTTGAAACTAAGCGATGAGTCCCCTTTGCTTTTGATGGCCGAAAGAATCCATTTTTTTTCTGCAGTAGTAAAGTTCTTCGCATCGCCGTAGAGCAATATACCCAGCGGATCATCTTCAATTTGTCTCTCGCGAAATTCAGTTGAGAACACCGCAAGCCATGCCGCGAACGCCCGAAGCTCGGTAACGATGCCGCCATCCGCGCCGCAAATAAGCGCAAGGACTCGCCCCATCGGAATTGTCCGCGCGATCTTATCGGCGATGAATCTTGCCGCGAGGAACTCGGCAATGCTGCGATGCGCTGGCGCAAAGCTGTCATTGCCAAGGTTGCGGAACAGCCGTGTAGCAAGCGCCGCCCGCATTGGCAGGTTATCGGGATTCTTGATTTCATCGAGACCCAGTGGCGGCAATCCGTCGATCCTAATTCGGGAAAATGATTGAACATCCGAAATGAGATGCAAGGCGCACAGATAGCCGGCGGCATCAAATAGATCATGAGAATTTACGCTGTTGGATAGCTTTGCTGCCTGATGCTCTTCGTTGGCTTCAGCGGCCAATTTTTTGCATGCCATGTCATACGTTTCTTGTCGCGTCTTTGGCCAGTTACCATCTTTGCCGACCGCCTGTGCGAGTAACTGTAGCGTCTGGGGATTCCTGAGAAGATCATTGAGTCGATGTTGTTCTGCTTCGCGCATAAACGCTTGCGGGTCGGCGACATCATGGTTTTTATCCAGCATGGCCACGACATCGGATTCGGTGAGAGGATCCAGGTGAAAAACGCCTAACTTCTCTCGGTCTGGCATTAGCGCCTGCAGACTGCGTAGATCGCTGGCTCCCAGCCAATCTGCCGCACGGCAGGAGATACGAAAGGCTGGTCGCCTGATGCGATCCAATTGCCGACGAATTGCATCCAGCGGCGTGCGTCCATTTATGTTGCCCGCTCGCGTTTCATCCAGGCCATCTATGAAAACCGTGTTGCCCGCCCGATCATCGGCCTCACTGTCCAATGTAATGAAGTCGTGCGCCTTGATGAGCTTCACATTAGCAGCGGCTGCCTCCATCTCGAAGGCTGTCGATTTTCCGATTCCCGGATCGCCGAGCAATACATACGCATGTCGATTGCGCAGCGTCTCTATTGGCACGCTCGTTTCGGTGCCATTTTCTTCTTGGTGTTGCGTAACGGTACGCGAAACGAGCAGCATGATCGTGTGCTTTATGTCGCCAACCAATGCCCGGCAGGCTGGCTGAGCAATTCAGCCACCGTGACATCGCAGTCAGCATTGCCGCCAACCACCAGCGAGGTCGCGTGCGGAAAATGCGTTTGAAATTTTTTGATACCGCGCGTTGTCCCGCTGGACTTGCCGCTTTTTACTTCGATGGCGGTGACGCGTTTGCCTTGCGCCAACACAAAATCAACTTCGTGCGGACTCTCGCGCCAATAGCTAACTTGCAGCGCGCCCTCCGCAGAGTTGATCAAATGCGCGCCCACCGTCGTTTCCACCAAATGCCCCCAGAACGCGCGATCCGCCTGCGCCTCGGCAAACGAATAGCCAGACTTGACACTCATGAGCCCGGTATTGCGCGCATTTAGTTTGGGCGGCGAGCCGCGTTGGCGAACTTTGTCGATGGCAAATTTTTGCAAGCCTGTCAGCAGTCCTGCCTCCGAAAGGAGGTGCAGATAATCGGCAAGCGTGGTGACGTTACCTGCGTCCTCGAGCTGCCCTTTAAGTTTGGTGAGTGCACGAATCTGCCCGGAATATTGGCAGCCAAGCTCGAACAGCAATTTCAGCAACGCGGGTTTTTCGACGCGCGTCATTTGCAGAATGTCTTTTTCGATGTTTGGTGTGATCAATGAATCGATGACGTAACTGCGCCACCGGGTTTCGTCATTCACCAATTTGGCGGCACCCGGATACCCGCCAAAATAGATATATTCTTCTATCGAAAAATCGAATGCCTCCTGCATTTCTGCAAGCGACCAGTGCGTCATGCGGATGATCTCAAATCGACCGGCCAAACTTTCCGCCAAGCCTTTTTGCATCAACAGTGGTGCCGACCCGAGCAATACGACGTGCATATCAATGTTGGCCGCACGATCCGCATCCCACAACGCTTTGACCGCTTCTGACCATTGCGGGATTTTTTGAATTTCGTCGATGACGAGGACGTGCCGTTTTGCGTTTCTCGTGGTGATACTGCGCGCTCTTTTCCAGGTATCAATGAGCCACGCAACGTCGCGCCGCGTTTCGGGTCGATATGTCTCGGTATCGCTTTCTATTGCGATGATTTCCGCGCTGCCCAGTTCTGCGGAAAGATTGGTCAAGTGCTCTTTCGGCCAATCCTCAAGGGTTTGCCGGACAAGCGTTGACTTGCCGATTTGTCGCGGTCCGGCAATGATTTGAA
>JANLQC010000353.1:0-4046 GCA_031367575.1 Betaproteobacteria bacterium
ACTGGCTCGACAGGTACTTCGGATTGAACAGCCGCCGAAAACTGTACGCATAATCTTCGGCCGTGAGTTCGCGGCGTTTGCCGTTGAACGCCGGATCGTCCGCAAAGAAAATGCCCGGTTTCAATCGGCAAATGTAGACGCGCCCTTCATCGAGCACTTCCGGCATTTCACGCAGCGTGAGCGGCACCAGTTTCAGCGGCCGCGCGAGGTAGTCGTATTGCAGCATCGGCTCGAAAATATTGTCGATGATGTTTGCGCCGTAAATGCTATTGACCTGCGCGGGATCGAGCGGGCCAGGGCTGATGGTTTGCTGAACCACGCGCAGCGTTTTGCGGCTGCCCGTATTGTTTTCGGGCGCGGTGGCGGCGGAGATGGGCAAGGTGAAGGCGGCAGCGAGCAGAATTGCCCCGCCGAAAATTACGCCGCGATTCAATGCGATGCTGAACATGCCGGACATGCCGGAAACCCCCATGATTTCGCCCACTGTTCTGCGCGGTGGAACGCATATTCTTTCATCATCGTTGGCGTAAAGTATGCATTGTGGAAAGTCGTTTGGCGACCGGCAAACATGCATTGCAATGAAACTCGCCGGTGAGAATTTCGCCGTATCGCCGGTTGCGTCACGGCGCGCCGTGTCAATCACATCATAGCGTGACATCCCCATCACAACAGGAGGAATCAACATGACTGTTCTGGAAAAGACCCGCGACCCCGCCGTGGCGAAAAAGCCGCAACTGGCAATCATGAATGCGATCCACGATTTGCCGGTGCTGGTCGCGCGCGATGAAGGATTGTTCAAGGATGAAGGTCTCGACATCGAATTCGTCACCACGCCGGGCATGGCACAGGTCACCACGTCGCACTTCGTGAAGTTCGATTCGGTGTTCGATCGCCCGCTCGACGCGGCATACAACGACGGTGGCATCGATCAATTCCGCATGTGCGAATGGGGCATCATGAAGCGCGCCGTCGAAGCCGACGCGGGCGGGCTGCGCAAGCGAAAAATTGTCGCGCTGGGCGCGGCAATGTCATCGTTTGCCATCGTCGTCCTCAAGGATTCGCCCTGCTATGAACCGGAAATGCTGAAGGACAGGGAAATTGCGGTCACGCCCAACAATGGCTCGCACTTCACGACGCTGAAATTGATGGAAGGGTTTCTCGAACAAAAACACATCAAGACCACCAACGCAGGTTCGATGCAAAAGCGGATTGAGGCGCTGAAGCAAGGCAAGGTCGCGGCGGTGAGTTTAATGGAGCCGTGGATCAGTGTTGCGCAGAAAATGGGGCTGCGAATCCTGATTGAATCGCATTCGACGCGCAGCGAAGCGGCGGGCGACGATCTCGATGGCCCGACGCTCGCCAAAATGTTCCGCGCGCAGGCGCGTGCGGTCGAAATTCTGGAGAAGGATCCGACACCCTACATTCACTATTTGATCAAGGAAACCGGTGGCCTGCTGGAGCCGAAAGAGTTGCAGACCTGGCGGCTGTTGAACGCGGCACCGCAACCCTACACGCGGGAGCGCTTCGACGATACCTACAACTGGACCGTGAAGTGGAACATGGTGGTGCCGGGTGCCACGTTCGAGGGCACGGTGGACAATCGGGCCTGGGCGTAGCACTCGCCATGGTCATTCCCGCCGTGGCGGGAATGACGGCTCACTTTTGACCGGCGGCTAAACACGCATATATGGCCCCGCCGATTCATGGCGCAGCAATAGCCGGTCAATCGCATTGAAAATTTCATAGATTGGCGCGAAATCGGCGAACAGTTCCTCGTCTCCCGGCGGTGGCCCTTTCAAGGTATTGTCGGCACCTACCAAGTCAAAAATTTCGCGGAACGTTTTTTCACCGTCGACATGAAACAAAATGCGCGACACATATTTTCCCGGGCTCACCATCAGCTTGATTCCGGTGTGGGAATGATCGAGCATGAATGGCCGCCCGTGACTCTGCCGGAAAATTTTTGACAATTCCGGGCCGGTCAGCGGCTCGTGATAAAAAAGTGGCACAAAATCGGTTCGCCCATACGGTGCGCGCGTGTCAGGTGAAATCGTCGCAAAGAAATCGTGGGTGATGATTTTTCCGCTCAATAGTTCGGCGATCTCAAATTGCCTGCGTTTCGGCAACCAAGCCATGCGCGCCAACACGGCTGGAACGTCGGGGCCACCGACAAGATGCGGCAAATAGGCTGAGCGGCCCTGATAGGTCGAGGTGAATTCGAGATTCAAGCCATGTGTATCGGTGAGCCAATCGAACAACTGGCCGACCGTGTAGGCGCGGTCGCGGGAATGCAAAAGCAGATCCACCAATCCGGCATCGCCCACGCGGTGATCATGGTATAGATCCTCACCGCGCTTGAACCAGTTTGATTGCGGCAACGCGCCAAGAACTTGACGGGCATTATCAATTTGCGCGGCAATATCATCCGCGCCGACCGTTTGGCTCAGGCGCAACAATTCCTGCATTTGATAGACGCCGGTGCGGCCCACGCCTGCATAGACCATCAGGCCGAGCGCCCCATCAGGCTTCAACACCGCGCGCAACGCCCTCAGTCCGGCATCCGGATCGTCGAGATGATGGAGCACGCCCACGCAGTTGATATAGTCGAATGGCGCAAGGCCGAGGCCGGGCAAATCCAGCAGTGACGCGTGAATCCATTCGATATTGTTGAGGCCACGCGCGGCACCACGCGCCTTCGCAACCGCCAAACTGGCCGCGCTGAAATCGAGATGAACAATGTGCGCGTCGGTGTGCTTCAATTGCTCGGCGAGAAAAATTGATGCATCCCCGGTGCCACCGCCCGCCACCAGAACCCGAAAGCCATGGGCAAACGATTGCCGCCCGCCGAAACAATAGTGGTTGATCATCGGCAGATCGTCCAGCCAGGTGCGCAGCAACCGGCGCGATTCATCTGCCGGATCGCGCGCCGGATACGGCAGGGCTTCGTATTGGGCGCGGACGGTGTCGGGCGTCTCAGTCGGCATGGGCAACGGATTCGGTGGGTGCGCGGTGCGCGCGCCGTCGCTCAGTCAAACAATCCATTCATGTAGCGCAACCGTGCGGCCACCGCGCGCATCATCGCCATGCCGACCGGCGGATTCGATTTCACCAGATTGATGAGGGTCTCGCGATTCAGCGACAGCAGCACGCAATCCACGCGCGCAACGGCGCTGGCGGTGCGCGGCGATTGGTCGACCAGCGCGATTTCGCCGAACACGCAGCCGGGCCCGAGCTTCTCGATGATCTTGCGACCCACCGTGACCGCGACCTCGCCTTCAAGCACCACGTACATGCTGGTGCCGGCGCGGCCTTCCTGCAATATTTTTGCTTGCTCGCGAAATCGCACCACCGTCGCCCGTTCCAGTTTGTCCTGAAGCGACGCGAGCGTGACCGCATCGAAAACCGGCTCACTGCGATTGCTGCGATGGCCGGGGCCTGCCGCCTGCGTGGCGAGGCGCGCGACCAGAAACCGCAGCCGCGCAAACATCACGCTCATCAGCATCAACGCAAATTCCGGCTGTACGACGAGACCGGCCTGCACTTCCTTGCCGTCGAGCGAATAGACGGTGCAATCGACCAGCGCCTTGGCGCTCGCACTGCGCAGCGCCTCGCGCTCCACTTCCGGTATTTCGCTGATCACCGCCATTTCGCCGAACACGTCGCCGGGCGTGACGGTATCAAGCAATTTGCGATTGGCTTTTAACGAGATTTCGCCCGCCGTTAGAAAATACATGCGATGAAAATGCCGCCCGCGAAACAGGTCTTTGTCGATTTTCGTGACCAGTGCCTTCTTCAGCGGTTTCTCAAAAATCGTCAGCTTGTTCGAGCGTTCGTTTTCCTTGAAAAGGACACTGCCGGCGGCAAATTTTTCCTTCTTGCCAAAAGTCTTGAAAAACGTTTTTGCAACGACCGGATCATAGAGCCCGCTGCCACGCTTGATCGGCATGAAGCTGGAAGGATCGTCCATCGGCGGCGGGGAATTTGTCATAGGGGTGAAAGTTGAAAGTTGAATTCAGGAATGATTCGATAGCCGAAACTTTAGCACC
>JANLQC010000397.1:0-3008 GCA_031367575.1 Betaproteobacteria bacterium
GTTGCTCGATTCGGAGATCGGTGAAGTTAAACCGACCGGGAGTTCACCCTTCAACGCCTGCGAAGAGATGATCGCGGGCGTTGCCAAAATCGTGGACAAAAACCGTCCCGCCGACAAGTGGCTGAGCGAAGTCGTGCGCTGGACCTGGCGCATCAAGGTGTCGCTGCATCTGGAAACGGAGTTGATGGCGAGCCTGCGCGAAAAAGCCGAGCGCGAGGCGATCAATATTTTTGCCAGCAACCTGAAAGACCTGCTGTTGGCGGCGCCCGCCGGACCGCACGCGACGATGGGCATCGATCCTGGCATTCGCACCGGTTGCAAAATCGCGGTGGTGGATTCCACCGGACAGGTATTGGAAACGGCGACGGTGTATCCGCATGAACCGCGGCGCGATTGGGATGGCACGCTGCACACGCTCGCGGCGCTGGCGAAAAAATATCACGTCGACCTGATCTCGATCGGCAATGGCACGGCGTCACGCGAAACCGACAAGCTTGCCGCCGACTTGATCAAGTTGTTGTCCGAACAAAAGATGACCAAGATTGTCGTCTCAGAAGCCGGTGCCTCGGTTTATTCGGCGTCCGAATTTGCCTCGAAGGAATTGCCCGACATGGATGTCTCGCTGCGCGGCGCGGTATCAATTGCGCGGCGCTTGCAGGATCCGTTGGCGGAGTTGGTGAAGATTGATCCAAAATCCATTGGCGTCGGGCAGTATCAACACGATGTCAATCAGGCGCAATTGGCGCGCTCGCTGGACGCGGTGGTGGAAGATTGCGTGAACGCGGTCGGCGTGGATGTCAACACCGCCTCGGCCGCATTGCTGGCGCGCGTGTCGGGTTTGAGCGCGTCGGTCGCGGCCAATATCGTCAATCATCGCAATACCCACGGCGCGTTCAAATCACGTGCCGCATTGAAATCGGTGCCGCGCTTGGGCGATAAGGCGTTCGAGCAAGCGGCCGGATTTTTGCGCATCGCCAATGGCGATAATCCACTCGATGCCTCATCGGTGCATCCGGAAGCCTATCCCTTGGTGGAGAAAATTCTCGTTGATATCGAGAAGGACGTGAAAGCGGTGATGGGCGATGGCAAGTTGCTCAAAACATTGCGCGCCGAAAAATACGCCGACCAACAATTTGGCGTGCCGACGGTGGCCGACATCCTGAAGGAGTTGGAAAAACCCGGCCGCGATCCGCGCCCTGAATTCAAGACCGCGACCTTTCAGGACGGCGTCGAGAAACTCACCGACCTGCAACCCGGCATGATTCTCGAAGGTGTCGTCACCAACGTCGCCGCGTTCGGTGCGTTTGTCGATATCGGTGTGCATCAGGATGGACTGGTTCATATCTCGGCACTCGCCGAAAAATATGTCAAGGATCCGCGCGACGTAGTGAAAGCGGGTGATGTGGTCAAAGTCAAAGTGATGGAAGTCGATGAGAAACGAAAACGTATCGCACTGACGATGCGCTTGAATGACAGCGCCGTGCCCCGCGAAAAAATATCAAACACGAGCACTGGTGCGGCTCACAGGCCGAAAATGTCCGGAAAGCCGCACCCGTCGTTGAGTACTGCGCCTGAATCGGCGCCCGGATCGATGGCGGCGGCATTGGCGAAGTTGAAGAAACGTGCCTGATGCGACGCCGCGTCTTGCACATTGAATTTGCCGACTTCGCGCTACCGGCGGGATTGCATTGGCATCGGCAAATTGCGATGGGATCGATCGACGTGAATCATTGAGTGCGCGTCGTTTCCATTTCGTGCATGGAAAAAATCAAAACTCCTTCACCACATGCTGCTGCCGCCGGCTCACCGGCAACTTCTCCGGCACGCCGCGAATCACCGCCACCCAGTGCGTGCCACCGACACTGCCGCCGTTGTCGCCATCATCATCCACGCCATCGTTCACCTTTTCAAAACCGGTCACGGCGGCGGTGGTCACCAGCGTGTTGCGATGCAGGCGAGTGAACATGCCGGGAAATTCTTCCTCCAGCCGCGTCAGTGATTCTTCCAGCAGATACTCTTTTTCGGCGGTGCGCACCGTGACGTATTTGAGTTCGGCTTTCAGGTAGAGAATATTTTCAATCGGTACCAGCACGATCTTGCCACGCTCGTGAATGGATAAATGTTTCCGGTGCGCCTGCGCGGCGACCGCGACGGCGGCGGCGACCGCCGGTTTGATGACGACCGATTTGGTCAGCGCCACCAGCAGCCGCTCCTGGCGGATCGGTTTTAGCAGGTAATCGACGGCATTGAGCTCGAAGGCTTTTACCGCGTATTGGTCGTAGGCGGTGGTGAAGATCAGCCGGGGAGGCGAATCGAGTTTTGCCACATGGCGTGCCACTTCGAGGCCATCCATCAGCGGCATGCGAATATCGGTGAGCACGATGTCGATGCCGCCGCGATTGATGATCTCGATGGCTTCCATGCCGTTGGCGGCTTCGTCGGCAATGAACAGGGGGAACTGCTCGCGGCAATCGTCGAGCAAATCGCGCAGCCGCCGCCGTGCGGGCGCTTCATCATCGACGATCAGAATTCGGGCGGGTTGCGGCATGGCTCAATCCTCCAGTTTTTCGACGGGCATTACGATGGTTACCACGTATTGATCTGCCACGACTTCGGCCTTCAAGCTAGCTTCCGCGTCGAAGTGCAATTGCAGTCGCTCGCGGATATTGGCGATCGCCATCCGATTGCCGGAAACATGGGTCGATCGGCTATCGTAGTGGTTCGCAAGCCGGATGACGACCAGTTTGCCTTTGCGCCCGATACCGATGGCGATTTCACCACCGCCCTCGTTGGGCTCGATCCCGTGATAGACGGCGTTTTCCACCAGCGGTTGCAGGATTAACGGTGGCACCATCGCTATGTCGGGCATGTCGTCGATATTCCATTTCACGCAGAGGCGATCACCGAGGCGGATGTGCTCGATGGCGAGATATTTGCGGCACAGCGAAATTTCATCGGCCAGCGGCACCAGCTTGCGGTTGTCGGCCATCAACACGCGAAACAAATCC
>JANLQC010000407.1:0-2790 GCA_031367575.1 Betaproteobacteria bacterium
GTGCTGGTGTGCCGAATCGGTCGTCACGTTGAATTTTCGGCCTGCCTTGGCACGCAGTCCCATCGCCCGCATCAGCGTCTGGATTCGATTGACGCTGCCCATGTAACCGTGACGCTCACACATCGCTTGGTAGAGGCGTGAGGCGTGACAGCTCGGCGCGAAGACGGGTGATTTCCGCCTATTCCCAACTGACCGCGCGGCGACCGGCGGCAACGGTCAACTGGCCCGCGTCGTACTGTTTTTCCCCGTGCTGAATCCGCTTGGGCAGTACGTCAAACTTGCGCGCGCAGTCAGCAGTACTGATGTTTTCGGCTTTCTTGTGTCGCACCACCCGGCCTTGAATTCCACCGTAAATACGCGACCCTTGAGTTGTTCTTTCTTGATGCCTTCCAATGCGTTATTCTTCTGTGCAACTTTCATGAATTTGCTTTCGTTAAGTACTCAACGAAAAGCTTGCAGGATCACATCGTTGCAGAAACCATTTTTCCGCCATGCCCGACCACTATCTCACTCCCTTGCTGGCACCGAAATCGGTCGCGATTGTCGGCGCGTCCGAACGCGAGGGTGCGCTGGGGCGGTTTGTTTTTGAAAACGTGCGCGCGGCATCTTTCACGGGAACGTTTTATGCGGTAAATCCGCGCTACACGACGATTTTTGGGGGTAAATGCTACGCCTCACTAGCCGATTTGCCGGAAACGCCTGACCTGATCGTGATCGCCACCCCGGCGCGGACAGTGGCGGAACTGATTCACGATGCCGGCGCGATGGGCGTGCGGCATGCGGTGGTGCTCTCCGCCGGTTTCAATGAGATCGGCGAAGCGGGACGCATGCTTGCGCGCAAAGTAAAAGTGGAGCTGGATCGTTATGGCATGCGCATGATCGGCCCCAACTGTGTGGGCATCATGCGTCCGTCAATCGGGCTCAATGCCACCTTTGCGAGTGCGCCGGCGCGCGCGGGATCGCTCGCGCTGGTCTCGCAATCGGGCGCGGTTTGTACCGCGATTCTCGATTGGGCGGCCAGCACCGAGATCGGGTTTTCAAGCGTGATTTCATTGGGTGCGGCACTCGATCTGGATTTTGGCGAAGTGCTTGATTTTCTGGTGGACGATGCCGAGACCAAAAGTATTTTGCTGTACGTGGAAGGCATCCGCGATGCACGTGGATTTCTCTCGGCGCTGCGTGCCGCATCCCGCGTCAAGCCGGTGATTGTGTTCAAGGCCGGGCGGCATGCGTCGGGAACCCAGGCCGTCACCAGCCACACCGGCGCGCTGGCCGGTAGCGACCAGGTATTCGATGCCGCATTGGCGCGCGCCGGTGCGGTGAGAGTGAAGAATTCACTGCAATTATTCGCGGCGGCGCGCATTCTTTCAGCGGCCAAACCGCCCCACGGCGCGCGTCTCGCGATCATCACCAATGGTGGCGGCCCCGGCGTGGTCGCGGCGGATTGTGTTTCAGACAATGAGCTTGAGCTTGCCACGCTCTCAGCCGCCACGATTACAAAGCTTGACGCTGTGCTACCGGCCCATTGGTCGAAATCCAATCCTGTCGATCTTATCGGCGACGCCACGCCTTCACGCTTTTCCGCCGCCGCCGCTGCGGTGCTTGACGACGCCAACGTGGATGCGGTGCTCACGCTGTTTTGCCCGCAGACCATTACCTCGCCCGAAGACGCGGCGGCCGCCATCATTGCGATCGCCTCAACGCACGCCAAACCGATGTTCACGGCCTGGCTGGGCGGTGCGTCCATGCAGTCGGCAAAAACGTTGTTTGACAACGCCAATATCGCCAATTTTTTGACGCCCGAAAGTGCGGTTGAGGCATTTTCATATCTCACGCGGTTTCGCGAGCATCAAGCCATGTTGCTGGAGTCGGTGCCGGTCTATGCCGGCATGAATTTTTCCGAGGCGACTCAGGCGATTGCCAAGGCGAAGGCGATTCGCGATGTGGCCTTGCGCGAGAAACGCACCATCCTAAGTGAGACCGAGGCCAAGGCGCTGCTGGCCGCGTTTGGTCTGCCGGTCAATGAAAATCGAATCGCCAACACCCACGATGAGGCCGTGGCTGCGGCCAAGGATCTGGGCTATCCGGTGGCCATGAAAATCCACTCGCCGGATATCACCCACAAATCGGATGTGGGCGGGGTACGCCTCAATCTGGCCAATGGACGCCAACTTGCCAACGCGTTTGATGAGATGCTTGAACACGTTAGCACGGTACGGCCCGGCGCATGTATTGTCGGCGTCAGTATTCAACCGATGCTGAAGTTTCCCCATCAGCGTGAAGTGCTGATCGGCATCAAACGCGATCCGGTGTTTGGGCCGGTGATCGCGTTTGGTGCCGGTGGCATCGCCGTTGAGGCGATACATGACATTGCGCTGGCGCTGCCGCCGCTAAACCAGATGCTCGGCGAGGCACTGATTCAGGCGACGAGAATTCGTCGCGTGCTCGATGCGTATCGCGACGTGCCGGCCGTTGACCGGCCGGCATTGATCGACGTATTGCTGCGTATTTCGATGATGGCGTGCCTGTTGCCGTGGATCGAGGAAATGGACTTGAATCCGGTATTGACTCATCCGCTGGGCGCGGCCATAGTCGATGCACGTGTCGTGATCAGTGCCGATGCGCCTGTGACCGATATGCGTTACCGGCACATGGCGATCTTTCCGTATCCGATGGAACTGGAGCGTGAAATCCGCCTGAAGGATGGTTCACCACTGTTGGTTCGCGCGATCCGTCCGGACGACGCCGAACGCGAGCGCGCCTTTGTGGCCGCGATGTCGGATGCATCGC
>JANLQC010000466.1:0-8899 GCA_031367575.1 Betaproteobacteria bacterium
TTGTCGGCGTCACTCAATTCGAAAGCACTGGTAATCAACGCTTTCACGACACCATCGTGTTCACGTTGCAAGCGTTCAAAATGCTCGCTGATAAAAGGAAGCAAGGAGGCCCGCTGATTTTCGAGCAAGGTGTTAACCAGATTTTTAAGCGTGTCCTGTACGTTGCCGCCGGCCACCGAAAACAGCAGTTCTGCTTTTTCCTTTACCGACACCTGCGGGTTTCCGAGCAAAGACGCCGCCTCACGGTTGCCCGCAGCGGCCCCAAACCGCTGCAGTTTCTCGCCATAGCCCGCAACGTCCTTTGCCTCAACGCTCGCGCGAAACGCGGCTTCGGCATAGGGACGGGCAACGGTGGTCAGTTCTGCCATTACAGTTGCGCTTTCAGTTCAGTCAGCATGTCGGCATGTGCGGCGGCATTGATTTCGCGCTTCAAGATTTTCTCTGCGCCCGCCACCGCCAACTGTGCGACCTGCTCACGCAAGCCACTTTTCGCCTTATTGATTTCCAATTTGATCTGTTCTTGCGCGGCCGCCAGAATGCGGTCTGCCTCCGCTTTGGCGGTCACCTTGGCTTGCTCAATGACCTGATTGGCACGACGCTCGCCATCGGCAAACATCGTTTGCGAACGATCTTTGGCTTCCTTCATCGATATCTCGTTGCGCTTTTCAGCTTCGACCAGCGAACGTTTTCCTTCTTCGGCCGCGGTGAGGCCGTCGGCAATCGCCTTCTGCCGCGCCTCCACGGCCGCTTGCAACGGTGGCCAAATAAATTTCAGCGACACCCAGAAGAGGATGAAGAAGGCTATCGCCTGTGCGATCATCGTCAGGTTAATATTCATGACGTCTTCCTAGGAGTTATCAATCGCCACCCGTTACTTGATGACCGCGAGCAGTGGATTGGCAAACGCAAACAACATTGCCAAGCCGACGCCAATAATGAACGACGCGTCGATCAAACCAAGCAGCAGAAATACCTTTGCCTGCAATTGAGGAATCAGTTCAGGCTGACGTGCAGCACCTTCGAGAAATTTCGAACACATGATGCCGACGCCGATACAGGCACCCGCCGCGCCCAAACCGATGATGAGGCCAATGCCAATGCCCGTATAGGCCTGGATCATGGCGAGATATTGAAGCTTGTCCATATTGATTCCTTTCTTAGCTTGTGATTGGGTACTGCTTTTTTTGGAAATTAATGGTGTTCGTGGGCAAGACTGATATAGACGACGGTCAGCATCATGAAAATGTAGGCCTGAAGTGCGACGATCAGGATATGGAAAATTGACCAGCCAGCCCCGAGTATTGCGCCCATGATCGTGCCAACGACGCCGGTTGCCGCCCACATCCCGAGCAACAGGAAGATAACCTCGCCCGCATACATGTTGCCGAACAGCCGCAGCGAATGCGATAGCGGCTTGGACACGTATTCGACAATGTTGAACATCAGGTTGAACGGCCACAGCAAGGGGTTCGCGCCAAACGGTGAGCAAAACAACTCATGTATCCAGCCACCGAGTCCCTTGACCTTTACGCTGAAGTAGAGCATCAGAAACCATACCGATAGCGCCAACGCAAAGGTAGTATTCACGTCTGCCGTAGGCACACCCCGCCAGGTGTGCTGATGCAAAACGTGCTCGTAGAACAACGCCATGATGTCGATGGGCAGAAAATCCATCGAGTTCATCATCAGCACCCACAAAAATACGGTGAGCGCCAATGGCGCAACAAACTTGTTGGTATCGCCGTGAGTGAAAATGCCGCGCGCTTGTTCGTTGATGAAATCAAACAGCATCTCGACAAATGCCTGACGCTTGCCCGGCACACCCGATGTGGCACCACGCACGACCCACCAGAGAAAACCGAAGGCGACCAAGCCCAGGAAAATTGAAGTGATCAGCGTATCTAAATGGATCGTCCAGAAGCCGCCGCCTACATCATGCGCATTGAATGAAAGGTGGTGGTTGATGTAACTGGTGGGAGTGAGTTCGGATTCGGCGGCCATGGGAATTTCTTAATGCGTTATTTGTCGCGAATGAAAACCGCCAACGAAAAAATCAGCGTCGTAATAATGAACGTGCCAATGAAACCGGCACCAAAAACTTCTTCGTAACCGGCAAATACCAGCCACAACAACAAGATGATCACCACAATCTTGGCCGACTCGGCGCGCATCATGCCACGCAACGCGTTTTCCGCAGAATCTCTTCCAATGCGGGATAACATCAAGCCGTATGTCGCGCCGCCCAGCAAGCTCACGATGCCACCGAGCATCGCGGAAATCGCCCAGTGGACGCCGCCCAATCCGCCAATCACCAACGCTATAAACAAGGTGGTCATGGCCTGATACTTCAGAACGGCACGAATTTGCTTGTTCATTTGCCCGTTCTGCAACTGCAACATAATTTATCCGGCTGAGGCCAAGAAATCCCGCGAATTTTAGCCGATTGTGGTCATTCCGGTCAATTACAAATGGTAATGTCGGCCCGCAGCACAATCCATGTCAGCAAACATGGTGCGCCGCACAAAGCCTGTGCGGGTGCAGCTACTTGAGACCCGCTCTTTCAAGAATTCCGTCCAACTGCTCAAGACTGTGAAACAGAATCGCAATACTTCCTCGGCCCTTTTGATCGGATTTGACCAAAACCTTGGTCGCGAGTTTTTCGGCAAGATCGTTTTCGAGGCGACGAATATCCGCCGACGCCGTCATTGAGGATTTGCCCGTTTTAACGGGTGCCAGCACCTGATTGACGAGCCGTTCGGTTTCACGAACCGACAGTTTTTTTGCAATTATCTGGTGCGCGAGTTCGACTTGTCTGGATTTTGGCAATGCAAGCAATGCGCGGCCGTGACCCATGTCGAGCTTTGCGTCCATCACCATTTCCTGAACCGGTTTGGCGAGATCCAGGAGTCGAAGCAAATTCGTTACCGCTGCACGCGACCGCCCAACCGCCTGCGCCGCGCGTTCGTGGGTAAGTTTGAACTCATCAATCAATCTTTTGATGCCGCTCGCTTCCTCGATTGCATTCAGGTCTTCGCGCTGAATGTTCTCGATCAGCGCAATGCCGAGCGCCTGTTCATCGGGAATGTGACGGACCAATGCCGGGACTGCGGCCAAGCCGGCGATTAGCGCGGCGCGCCAGCGTCGCTCACCGGCGACAATTTCAAACTGGCCCGCCTTGATTTGCCGAACCAGGATCGGCTGAACGATGCCACGAGATGAGATCGATTGTGCGAGCTCCTCCAATGCGGCTCTGTCCATGCGGGTGCGGGGTTGGTACTTGCCGGGCGACAATGCGCCAATCGGGATTTCACGCAGTTCGCCCTCTGCAACGACGGCGCTGGTTTTGCCGCCGCCAAGCAGCGCATCGAGTCCGCGACCCAAGCCTTTTGCCTTGATCATGCCGCTTCCTTGATCGCGATTCCCTGCCTCGAGAGCAATTCCCGCGCGAAGGCAAAGTGCGCGAGCGCGCCTTTGCTGACGGGATCATGCAATATCACCGGCTTGCCAAATGAGGGCGCCTCGGCGATGCGGATGTTGCGTGGAATAACCGTATTGAAAACTTTTTCGCCAAAGTGGCTTTTGATTTCGTCGGACACTTGATTGGTCAGTGCAGAGCGCGGATCGTACATGGTGCGCACCAATGCTTCAATTTCGATCTTTGGATTCAGGTTTGCCTTTACTTTGCGAAGCGTTTCGACCAGATCGGACAGGCCCTCGAGCGCATAATATTCGCATTGCATTGGAATAATGACCGAGTCGGCTGCGGTCAAGGCATTCACTGTCAGCATGTTTAGGGCAGGTGGGCAGTCGATGACGACAAAGGCATATTCATCCGCGACCGGTTGAAGTGCATCTTTCAGGCGGTATTCGCGGCGCTCGATGTCGATCAGTTCGATTTCTGCACCAGCCAATTCACGATTTGCCGCCAACGCATCATATCCACCCACTGCTTTTTCGCGCGCGCCGGCAACCGAGCTCTCGCCGAGCAACACGTCGTAAATAGTCTTGCCTCCGCTATTCTTGTCGATGCCGCTGCCGGTGGTGGCATTGCCCTGCGGATCAAGATCGACCAGTAGAACGCGCTGGCCATAGTGCGCCAGCGTGGCAGAAAGGTTTACCGCGACCGAGGTCTTT
Organism: Betaproteobacteria bacterium; assembly: GCA_031367575.1. Taxonomy (GTDB): domain Bacteria; phylum Pseudomonadota; class Gammaproteobacteria; order Burkholderiales; family Usitatibacteraceae; genus UKL13-2. Next base: position 4,135 of record JANLQC010000466.1, read on the forward strand.
CCCACGCCGCCTTTTTGATTTGCGATTGCGAAAACTTTCATTGACTGCCTGATTTTTTGCGGATGACCACCAGATGACGTTCACCTTCGACGCCGGGAACTTTTAGTGCGATGATTTCGGTGGCCGCAAACCCGCCTGAAATGCGTCCGACCTCATCATGCGGGTAGATGCCTTTCATTGCCAGCATCACTCCGTCTTCCGCGCAAAGATGGCCGGTGGCATCGACAAAATCCTTGAGTTCCGCGAAGGCGCGCGAAACAATGCAGTCGAACTTTGTCGTCTGCGAAAAGTCTTCAACCCGGCTGGTAACAATGGTGGCGTTGTTCAGGCCAAGCTCGCTAATGGTCTGACGTACAAAGGCCGTTTTTTTTGCAATGGCATCAAGCATAGTGACACGGCGGGCGGGATCCGCAATTGCAAGCGGAATGCCTGGCAAGCCGCCGCCTGTTCCGACATCGAGTACGCTTGATCCCGAGCCCAAATGTGCCAGAATCGACAGGCTGTCCAGAAGATGCAAGCCTATCATTCGTTCCGGTTCGCGCACGGCGGTAAGGTTATAGACCTTGTTCCACTTGGCGAGCAATGCCACGTAACTCAGCAACTGATCGCGCTTTTGCGCGTCAAGACTTAGACCCAGCGCCGTGAGGCCATCATTGAGTCGTTCGCGCAATTGGGGATCGGTCACCGTCGAGATGGTTGTCATTGTCAAGTTGGCTATGCGGACTGCCGCGTTTCAGCCATTCTCGCCGTGGCGAAACCACGTTTGACGTGTACCAGCAACAACGAAATTGCCGCCGGGGTAACTCCCTGAATACGCGCCGCTTGGCCGACCGTTTCTGGCTTGTGCAAATTGAGTTTCAATTGAACCTCTTTGGATAGTCCATGCACGTTCAGATAATCGATGTTGGCAGGAAGGCGCGTCTCTTCGAGACGGCGATTGTTTGCAACCTCGTCCTGCTGTCGGTCGATATAACCCTGATACTTTGCGGCGATTTCGACTTGTTCGGCAACGGTGCCGTCCAATTCAGGCATTTCGCCGACGCCTAGCGACATCAATGCCGCATGCGAAACATTCGGTCGTCTGAGCAAATCAAACAGCGAATATTCGCGTTCGATTTCCTGACCTAGAACCCGAATGGCGTCGTCGGCGACAATTTTTGCCGGGTGTGCCCAGCAAGATTTTAGGCGCACGGTTTCACGTTCAACCGCTTCGCGCTTGCGGCAAAATGATTCCCATCGGCGATTATCGACCAATCCCATTTCGCGACCAATCCCGGTCAAACGAGCGTCCGCGTTATCTTCGCGCAACTGCAGGCGGTACTCGGCACGCGAGGTAAACATGCGATACGGTTCGCTCACGCCCCGCGTGATCAAATCATCAACCAGCACGCCTAGGTATGCCTCGTCCCGACGCGGGCTCCAGCCTTCTTTATCCTGACTGCTGCGCGCCGCGTTGATTCCGGCCAGCAAACCCTGCGCAGCCGCTTCTTCGTAGCCGGTGGTTCCGTTGATTTGCCCCGCAAAGTACAAGCCACCAATCGCTTTCGTTTCTAGCGTTGCTTTTAGTCCTCGCGGATCAAAATAGTCATATTCGATTGCATAACCGGGTCGCAATATATGCGCTTTTTCAAGCCCGGGAATGGATCGCACCAGGCTCCATTGCACATCAATTGGCAAAGACGTAGAAATGCCATTGGGGTAGTACTCGTTGGTGGTCAAGCCTTCGGGCTCGAGAAATATCTGGTGGCTGGACTTGCCGGCGAAACGATGGATCTTGTCTTCAATTGACGGGCAATAGCGTGGGCCGACACCCTCAATGACGCCGGTAAACATCGGTGAGCGGTCAAGGCCCGCGCGAATCACCTCGTGGGTCTCCTCGGTCGTGTGGGTAATCCAGCAACTGGTCTGCCTGGGGTGCAGTTCGGGTTTCCCCATGAAGGAAAAAACTGGAACCGGACTGTCACCGGCTTGTTCGATACATTTTGAAAAATCGATGCTGCGCCCATCAATGCGCGGCGGCGTACCGGTTTTTAGCCGGCCAACGGGCAAATTCAATTCTCGAAGTTTTGCCGCTAACGTGATTGAAGGGGGATCCCCTGCCCGTCCACCCGTGCTGCTTTGCAATCCAACATGTATTTTTCCGGCCAGGAATGTACCGGCCGTCAAAACAACACTCTTGGCGTGAAAGCGAATACCCACTTGCGTGATAACTCCCGTGACACAAGGGCTCCCATCTTTATTTTCAATGATCAAATCATCGACCGCCTGCTGAAAGAGCCAAAGATTGGGTTGGTTTTCCAGTCGCACGCGTATTGCCGAGCGATAAAGGGATCGGTCGGCTTGCGCACGAGTCGCGCGAACCGCCGGCCCTTTGCTTGCATTGAGAATACGAAATTGAATCCCTGCTTCATCGGTCGCGAGCGCCATTGCGCCGCCCAGCGCATCGATTTCCTTGACCAGATGGCCTTTGCCTATACCCCCAATTGAAGGGTTGCATGACATTTGTCCCAGCGTTTCAATCGTATGCGTCAACAGCAATGTGCGCGCGCCTGCGCGCGCGCTGGCCAGCGCCGCTTCGGTTCCTGCATGACCACCGCCGATCACGATCACGTCATATTTGCCGGAAGAATCCAACGATCTACCTTTGGGGGTTGTCCGTTGGCACCATCGTCAACGGGACACAAATTTTAAGGTATTGCGAGCGGATTGACCATCAAAAATTCCCGCTGAATGGGTTATTTGGCGTTCGATGAAGGTTTGTGCTGCGCCTGCGTTATGTGATTCAGCGACTACTTTCCGATGCAAAACCGGCTGAAAATTTCGCCCAGCAAATCGTCCGATGTGAACGCGCCCGTGATTGAAGAAAGGGCCTGTTGTGCCAGTCGTAGCTCCTCGGCAAAAAGCTCATATTGACGGGCACGAACTCCTGCTTGTTCCAGGTGAATCTCAGCTTGGCCAAGTGCCGCCATATGCCGTTCTCTGGCCAGAAAAACCCCCTCGTCACCGCAATGCCAGCCCGCAGTATCCAACAACCAACGACGCAATAAGTCAATTCCTTCGCCGGTCAGCGCGGATACGGTGATGCTCACATCATTCCCATCCCGTGATGTTCCACGTGAAACCCCCGAAGGCTCGAAAAGGTCGATCTTGTTGTATACCCACGCCCGGGGCAAGTTGTTCGGCAGCTTTTGCATGATTTCTGCCTCGTTCTGGCCTGCCATTTCCCCCGCTTCCATGATGAGCAATGCCGCACCCGCCGTTTCAATCGCCGCCCAGGTTCTTGCAATGCCAATTTTTTCGATTGCATCATCTGTCTCCCGAAGTCCGGCAGTATCGATGAGGTGGATCGGAACACCATCGAGATGAATGGTGGCGCGCACATGGTCACGCGTCGTCCCGGCGATCGGCGTTACGATGGCAACCTCATCACCTGCCAGTCGATTGAGCAGGCTGGATTTGCCAACATTGGGTCGGCCAATCAAGGCAACGGTCAACCCATCCCGAAGCACCACACCCAACCGGGCTTCGCGCGCCAAATCCGCACGCAACGAACATATTTGCTGAAGTTTTGTTTTCTGCATGGCGCAGTCAATTGGGTCGATTTCTTCTTCGGGAAAATCGATACATGCCTCAACATGCAACCGTAAATCGACAATTGCCGCCGTCAGTTCATGAACGCGCCGCGAAAACTCTCCGGTAAGGGTTCGGGCCGCCGACTTCGCCGCCGCCTCCGAACTTGCATCAATCAAGTCGGCAACACTTTCCGCCTGTGCCAAGTCCAACTTGTCATTCAGAAAAGCGCGTTCGGTGAATTCGCCGGGTCGCGCAAGTCGCGCGCCCAGTTCCAAACATCGCTTTAGGATTCTGGCCATCACCGCCGAGCCGCCATGCCCCTGAAGCTCCAGCACATCCTCTCCGGTATACGAATGGGGGCTGGAAAAGTACAGCGCCACACCCTGATCAATGATGGCGCGGTCGCCATCCAGAAATGCGCAAAAGGTCGCGTGGCGGGTGGCGAGCGGTTTTCCCAGGATGCCTCGAAGAATAACGTCGGTACCGACCCCGGAGATCCTCACGACACCAATTCCACCGCGCCCGATCGGCGTTGCAATCGCCGCAATCGTATCCGGCGTTCCACGTGAAACAATTGCGTGCATGGTAAGTTTGCCGAAGAAGTTTGGCCACAATGTAGCATGACCTAAAATAAAAAAAGGCCGCCATCGATGGCGGCCTTACTGTTCCATCCAGAACTGCTATTTCTTGGTCGGAACGCTTTTGGGAAGTCCCAAATGCGCCGTCGTCTTGTTTATATACCATTGTTGCCCGATACCCAGAATATTTTGCATCGTCCAATAGAGGACCAATCCGGCCGGGAAGAAGAAAAACATTACCGAAAAGACGATTGGCATCAGCATCATCACCTTGGCCTGAACCGGGTCGGGCGGCGTCGGGTTGAGTTTGGTTTGGATCAGCATTGATGCGCCCATGATCACTGGCAGGACATAAAATGGGTCGGGGGTCGAGAGATCGGTGATCCAACCCAGCCATGGCGCATTGCGCAGCTCAACCGCACCTAACAGCACCCAATACATCGCAATCAGGAATGGCATTTGAATCAAAATCGGTAGGCACCCTCCCAACGGGTTGATTTTCTCCGTTTTGTAGAGCTCCATCATCGCCTGATTCATTTTCATCTTGTCATCGCCATAGCGGGCTTTCAACGCCTCCACCTTGGGTGCCAAATGTTTCATGTGCGCCATCGATT
>JANLQC010000198.1:0-2374 GCA_031367575.1 Betaproteobacteria bacterium
GTAGTGATGACCGGCAGCGCAGACGATGGCCCCGCATGGCAGCCGCATATCCGCAACAAGGGCAAACGCCGCAAACTCGCCAATCGCTTCAAGGACAGCAAAGACCCGTTCCGCATTGTGATCGTGCGCGACATGTGGCTAACCGGTTTCGATGCGCCGTGCCTGCATACGATGTACGCCGACAAGCCCATGCGCGGGCACGGGCTTATGCAGGCGATCGCACGCGTGAACCGCGTGTTCCGCGACAAGCCGGGCGGATTGGTGGTCGATTATCTCGGCCTTGCCGATCAACTCAAAGACGCGCTGGCCACGTACACCGAGAGCGGCGACCAAGGCGCGCCGAGTATCGATACCGCGCAGGCGATTGCGTTGCTGTTGGAAAAGCATGGCGTGGCTTGCGACATTCTTCATGGCTTTAATTGGGAGAAGTGGACAACCGGCAACGGCGTCCAGAAACTGGCACTCATTCCCGCCGCGCAGGAACACGTGCTGGCGCAGCAGGACGGGAAGAAGCGATTTGTGCAGGTCGTCACCGAACTCTCGCGTGTGTTCGCGCTGTGCGCGGCCAGCGATGAAGCGACTGAGATTCGCGATGATGTGTCGTTCTTCCAGGCCGTGCAGGCGGCATTAAACAAGCAAAATATCGGGCGCGGAAAATCACCCGAGCAACTTGAGGCGGCGGTGCGACAACTCGTGTCGAGTGCGATCACGACCGACGGCCAGATCATCGATGTATTCACGGCCGCGGGATTGAAGCGCCCCGACATTTCGATTCTCTCCGATCAGTTCCTGGCCGAAGTGCGCGGGCTGAAGTACAAGAATGTCGCGGCGGAATTGCTGGAGAAGTTGCTGAAAGATGAATTGAAGGTGCGCGCCAAACGCAATCTGGTGCAATCGCAACTCTTGGCTGAAAAGCTCAAGAAAACGCTCAATGCGTATCACAACCGCGCCATTGCCACGCAAGAGGTGATCGAGGAACTCATCAAGCTCGCAAAGGAATTGAGCGCAAGCGATCAGCGCGGTGTGGACCTTGGCTTGAGCTTTGAGGAAGTTGCTTTTTACGATGCGCTGGCGAATAACGAAAGCGCGGTGCAGGCGATGGGAGATGCGAAGCTGCGCGTGATCGCCGCCGAGCTCGTCACGCAAGTGCGCAAAAGTGTGACCATCGACTGGACGCTGCGCGAGAGTGCGCGGGCAAGGATTCGGGTGATGGTGAAACGGATTCTGAACAAGTACGGTTATCCGCCGGATTTGCAGGAGGAGGCCGTAAAGACGTTGTTGATGCAGGCGGAGCTGTTGTGTGCGGAAGTGGGGGCTGCGGATTAACAAGAACAACCTCCTGCGAAAGTAGCACGCAGGCCTTCGGCTGATCCCTGATTGCTGCAATCGAATTAATGAAAATTTCGTAACGCAAGCACTGGTGAGGTCTTCAGGGCGAAAGTGCTCGGAGAGCCGCGCCTGTGCTTGATCTTTGCTATCGAATTAGCATTGTTTTGAAGCCTGAATCACCCGCCATCGGCTAGAATGACGCCCGTCCCTTCCACCGGCAATTACCTTGTCTGATCGCCTCAAAGTATTCCTTCAATACCTCTTGCCGAAGCAGGCCATTACCGCGTTCGGCGGCAAAATTGCCGGTGCCAAAGCGGGCAGTCTCACCACGCGTTTGATTCGCTGGTTTGTCGGGCGCTATGGGGTGAACATGAGTGAAGCGGCGAACGCGGATATCGCAAGTTACGCGAGTTTCAATGAATTTTTTACGCGTGCGTTGCGCGAGGGCGCGCGTCCGCTTGCGCCTTCGGATTTTGTTTGCCCGGTCGATGGATCGATCAGCCAATTCGGCGCAATCGATCATGATCGAATTTTTCAGGCGAAAGGCCACGCATATTCGACAACCGCGCTGGTCGGCGGCGATGCGGCCCTTGCGGCGCAATTTCAGGATGGCAGTTTCGCCACACTCTATCTCAGCCCGAAGGACTATCACCGCATCCACATGCCGTGCGACGGGCGCTTGACGCGAATGATTCATGTGCCGGGGGATTTGTTTTCGGTGAACCCGGTGACCGCGCGCGGCGTGCCGGGATTGTTCGCGCGCAATGAACGCGTGGTGTGTGTTTTTTCGGGTGCCAAAGGACCGTTTGTGTTGGTGCTGGTGGGTGCGACCATTGTCGGCAGCATGGCGACGGTTTGGCACGGCGTGGTCAATCCCCCGCGTTCAAAAAAAATCCGCGAATGGACTTATGATGACCCGCAAGTGTGGTTGAAAAAGGGCGATGAAATGGGGCGCTTTTTGCTGGGGTCATCGGTGGTGTTGCTGTTCCCGAAAGATGCGATCGCGTTCACCGACGAATGGGCACCGGAACGCAGTGTTTGTCTG
>JANLQC010000528.1:0-8954 GCA_031367575.1 Betaproteobacteria bacterium
GCAAACTTAGACCCCGGCCTTCGCCGGGGAGACAACGTTGAGGTTATTAGAAGTTCCCTTTTACTTCGTCCCGGAGACTTCGACTTCCACGCGGCGATCCGGTTGCAGGCAGGCAATGAGTGGCGCACTCGCTTTCCGGCCCCGGCAGTCTCCCGCTTTCGTCACCGGCTGAGCTTCACCCTCGCCTCTTGCCGCAATCTTCAATGACGCAATGCCAGCCGGATCGACAAGGTAGGATTTGACGGCGTCGGCGCGGCGCGCCGACAGCGCCTGATTGTAAGCGGGTGAACCGATTCGATCCGTGTGACCGGTGACCGAGATGACGTCGTATTGGGTTCCGCGCAGATCTGCTGCAAATTTATCGAGCGACGCTTTGCCGGCCGGCTTCACGGTCGACTTGTCAAAATCAAATAGCGAATCAGCCGAGAACGTCACACGACGTGGTTGCGGAGCGGGAGGCGGTACGGCAGCCGGAAGTGGCGCCGCAATGCGCGCCGGAATGACCGGCACCGGCTCGGGTATCACCGACCGGGAGGCCTCAGCGACCGGCATTGGTGTGGGCGCATAGGCAACACGCGTTGGTGATTTGCGGCCGAAGCGATAAATCAAACCGGCGGAAACCAGATCGATATCGCCGCGATTGCCAACGGCGTCATTGACCCGATGGCGTTCCGCTTCCACGCGCATGGCCCAAGACTCATTGAAGGCGTACTGTATGCCGACGCCATACTTGACGCCGTCATCGCGCTTGGTGATAAAAGGCTTCACGACCTGAACCAGGCCGGTGCCGGTAAATGTGTCGCGCGCCTCGGCGTGGCTCAGGCCTACCCGGCCAAACGCCGAAAATTTTTCAGTGATCGGCAACCTGCCGACCAGATCCAGATTCAGACCCCGCACCTTGATCCTGCCGGTTAATGACCCCAATGGAACGGTGTTTGCGGTGAAGCCGAATTTCCCAAAATCAAAATAACCCGCTTCAAATGCAAAATTGCGATTCATCTGGTAGCCGCCAAAAATCTTGTAGCCGGTATCGCGGTCGTCGTCGACAATCGAGGTCGTGGCAAATCGCCCCGCCAGCAGGCCACTGATAATTCGCGCATCGTCGATCTTTGCCCTTGACTGGCCGACACTGACACCGCCGTACCAGTTTGATTCTTCCGCCATCACGGGCGGGCAAGTGATGGCGGCCAATACCGCGAATGCCATCAGCTTCATTGTTCCTGCGGCGCTAACTCGTTTCATGTTTTTCTCCAGGAATTTTTAAGAGTGTCAGGGCGCAGGAACGTTAACGACGGTGTTGACCATTGTCACCGACGCGCCGAGCGACAGCGCCCGGCCATTCAAGGTCGATATTGCGACATTGCCGGCGGTCGAGATCGTAACACCGGCCTGGGAAATGATGGTGCCGACCATGGTGCCGCCGCCGCCCGCATTGATGGTGGCGGCACTACCGACCTGCCAGAAAACATTCTTCGCCTGCGCACCGTTGGCGAGCGTGACGCTTTGCGGGAATGCCGCACCCGGGCCGCCGACGGTCAGTGTGGTGGCCATCTGGAAAACCCAAACCGCGTTCGCATTTCCCTGTGCATCGAGGGTGAGATTGCCGCCGCGAATCAGGAATGAACCAGATGATGCGGTGTATACACCCGGCGCCAGTGTCAGACTGCCGAGATTGCCGGCACCGGGATCCGGGCCGCCCGGTTGCGCCACCAATGCGTTATAGGCGGCGAGTGCGTCGCCGCGGGCGAGCGTGGCAATGGCGAAGGTGGTTGCATTTCCTTCAGACGGACAGGCCGGTGTCGGCGGTGGTGCCGCCGTGTAGATTTTGCCGTTGACGGTGCCGACATTGAGCGGCGTTTCCGTATAGGTGCAACCGGGGCCGGCATCATGAAATCCGGTGACGGCGGTTGAAACGGCCGTGGTGCCGATGTCGCCATTGATGATGGTGAAAAGTCCCTGATTGGTGACGCCCGCAGAGCCGCCAAACGTGCCGAATGACGAGGCAGAACCCAGACTCACGGGGCCAGATCCGCCTGCAACGGGCGGTTGACAGGTGCCGCTTGCCGTGAAGGTCCATGTGAAATCATTGGCCAACACGTTGCCCGGTACCGCCAAATCTTTCACACCACTGATCCCGCCTTTAAGGGTCGCGGTATACGTCGTGCCGGCAGTGAGCGCAGTAAGCGGCGTAAAGGTTGCAATCCGGCCTGATGCGGCATCGACCACGACAGAAGCGGCGGTAACGGAAATCGGCACCGGTGGTGGGCCTTTTACGGTAAACGTTGCGCTGTTGACGGTCGCGGGATCGAGGCGCGAGCCGGACGGCACGCTGAAGGTCGCGTTAATGGTTGCGTTGGTACATACCCCCGATGCGTTCGCGGCCGGATTGGTGGACAGCACCGAAATATTGGCCGGTGCAATCGGGCCGCTGGTCAGGAATGTCCACACATAATTGCTGGCACCCGGCAACGGTGCCTGATTGCCCGCGAGCGCATTGCCCGAGAGATCGGTGACAGTGCTGGTGATCGTGACGGTATAGTTGGTGCCGGCCGCCAGTGGTGCGCTCGGCGTGAACATTGCGGTACGGCTACCGACAACATAACTTACGCTGCCGCTTGGTACCACACACGGCGCGGGGCAGGTCACCAAAAAGCTGGTGGCCGAAATGGTGGCCGGTGAAATGTCTTCGGTGAACACGGCCGAGATGGCCGTGTTGGTGGCCACACCGGTGGTTGGGCCTGGGGTTGTAGTTGCCGGAACCGTGGAGATCACGCCGGGCCGGGTGGTGTCTGCGGTCAACGCAGTCTTGAAACTCCAGACAAAATTACTGCCCAACGGAACACCCTGCGTGTCCATTGCGCCGGTGGTAATGGTGGCGGTACATGTGACACCGGCCGGCAGTGCCGCGCCCGGTGAAAAGGTTGCCGAACGGCTCGCGCTCGCATAAGTGACAGTGCCTGTAACGGCGGCGGTGGGGCATGCCAGCGTGAACGTTGAAGTGGTAATCGTTGCGGCAGCCATGTCGGTGCTGAAAGCCGCGACCAGCGTGGTGTTGATGGCAACACCGGTCGCATTATTGACCGGTGCGACCGCAGTCACGGTGGGCACCAGTACCGCGATGCCACCGGTACCGAGGATCGGGGCGCGGCCTTCACCGCCACCGCCGCAGCCTGCCGCCAAAACACTGAAAAGCAGTGCCATGAACCACGACAGGCTGGTTGAATTTGGTTTGAAAATGTTCATTTGCGTCCTTTTCTTTTTCCTAATTCCTGAATCAAAAAACCTGTCATCACTTCAACAAGTCCGGTGGTTGTAACGGGTGAGCACGGCACGCGCAACCACTGCCGTGCCGACTTCGTGGAAATTCCGGGATGTGCCAACCCGAATGCAAAACTCCGGAGCCGCACTCAATGTGCAGGCTCCGGACATTACCTGCTACTGGCGCGGCTCGCCGTTGGCATTGACTGAAATTGTGTCGCCCGGTGCGGAACTCATCTGGATGCGATTTTCACGGCCACGGTAGTCATAGGTCACATCCCAGTACGCCGGTGTGCCACTGGCAACGGTTCTGCAACGCTGTACGTCTTTGTCGTAGGTAACTCCACTGCCACCCCTGCCCTGATTGCTGCCGATCAATGCACCAGCCACGGCACCACCGGCGGTGGCCGCATCTTTGCCGCGTCCGCCGCCCACCTGATGTCCGAGCACCCCGCCGATAATGGCTCCAACCACGGCACCGCCGACATTGCGATCACCGGAACCGCCTTCGGTCACTTGTTCACGCTCCACCCAGCAACGTTGTTCGGGCGCACCCATGACGGCGCGTACCGAGGTAACGCGCGCTTCATAAACGCGCTCATTGGCGCGCCGGCGATAGTCATAGCTGGCAACGGCCAGTGGCTCCGGTGCCTCATTGTCGTAGCGCGCCTGTTGATTCACCGGGCGCACCGAGGAAATCCGGTCGTTGAGTCCGAGGCCGCGCAGCGATTCGTAGTTGCCGCTGCGCAACACCACGCATTTGCCCTCAAAACGCGCGTCGGTGCAGACTTCCCATCGACCGCGATCCACCACCACCGATGAAGCGCGATCATTGAACCCGATGCGCTCGAAATTCCACACCTGTTTGTCGGTGGTAAATGCCCGCCCGCGATAACCGTCATGTTCGTAAAAAGTAATCTGTGCCGCCGCCTGTGTGGCGAACAATACCGCTGCCGCACCGAGCGCGAGTTTGAATTTCAGGTTCATGGCTAATCCTCTGTAAATGTCTTGCCGCGCACATCTGCGCGCTCAAAATTTGTCCGTGGCAAATGTCGCGGACGGTGAATCGTGGCATCGGCTTGAAGCGCACTTGTGGTTGCCCACACTTGTGGTTGCCCAAAGGCACTATTCAGGCACCATTCAGGCACCGTTCGAACCACCGTTGCCGATGAATTTCCAACCCCCTTACCTTAGTCAATGTGGTCGAAAAAATTGATCGGATGTGGCCGAAATGCGTGTAGGACGATGTCGCCTTTGGATGTAGGCAGGCACCGATGAAACACGCGAACATCATGCGACCAGTCTCGGTTTGCACGCACGCCCATTCCGGCAAACGCGACCCGGCAGGCAACGATAAAATCCTCAGGTCGTCCGCAGTGCGCGCCAGCGCATAGAAACCATCGCGCTCGGCATTCGGCTTGGCATGGTGATTTTTCCGAGTCTCGTTCCGGTGGAGTGGGCCGCCATGAGTGAGCGCCATCGACCACCATCGGCGACCATTGGCCGCTTGGTTGGCGACACCATGTTGAGCGCACCGGCGCAGTTACTCAATTGCCGGGGAGGTAAATATCCACCACAACCGCATGCTCCAACAGGTCGTCCGTCAGCGCAATAATGCTGTTTTTCTGAACAACGCCATCCACCGTCACGCGCGTTTTTTCGATTGGCTTGTCTTCACCCACTCGCTGTTGTGTGACCACGATGTGATAGACCGTTTGCCGGTAGCGGTAGTGCATCGTGAAGCCCGGCCACTCGGCGGGGATGCACGGCGCAATGTGCAGTTTGTTCACTTCAAGCCGCAGCCCCAGCAGCGATTCGACGATCAGCCGATACATCCAGCCGGCCGAACCGGTGTACCAGCTCCAGCCGCCACGGCCGGTGTGCGGGGCGAGCGCATATACATCGGCCGCGATGACGTACGGCTCAACTTTGTAGGTGGCCACCGCATTCACGGAGCGCGCATGATTGATCGGGTTGATCATCGCGGTGAGTTCCCACGCGCGGCGCGCGTCGCCGATTGCCGCAAACGCCATCGCCGCCCAAATCGCACCGTGGGTGTACTGGCCGCCGTTCTCGCGAATGCCCGGCACATATCCCTTGATGTAACCCGGGTCGAGTGCTGATCGATCAAACGGCGGATCGAGCAATTGAATGATCGCGTCTGCACGTCGCACCAGCCGATGGTCGAGCGCGTCCATGGCCGCGCGCGAACGCTCAACGCTGCCCGCACCGGATAACACCGACCAGCTTTGCGCAATCGAATCAATCTGGCACTCATCGTTGGCAGCCGATCCGAGCACCGTTCCATCGTCAAAGTAGGCACGCCGATACCACCCACCATCCCAGCCATGCTGTTCGATATTTTTTGCGAGCGTTTCCCGTTCCTTCAAACAGCGATCGCTGAAATCGGCATCGCCCTGCAAGCGCGCAACCAGGTTGAATTGCCGCAACACTTCACACAGGAAAAACGCCAGCCACACGCTTTCGCCTTTGCCTGCCTTGCCGACCAGATTCATGCCGTCATTCCAGTCGCCGGAACCGATCAGCGGCAGGCCGCGCTCGCCGAAGGTCAAGCCATGCAGGATGGCACGCACGCAGTGCTGATAAAGGCTGGCGGCGTCATTTGATTGGCGCGGCAGGTCATAGTAGGAATCATCGCCGGCATTGACCGCCCGGCCTTCAAGAAAGGGCAGCGAGACATTCAGCACGCCGGTATCGCCGGTACTTAATACATAGCGGCAAGTGGCCAGTGGCAACCACAGGTAATCATCTGAACAGTGAGTGCGTACGCCGCGCCCGCCCGGCGGATGCCACCAGTGTTGTACATCGCCTTCGCGGAATTGGCGGCCCGCACACAGCAGCACTTGTTCGCGCAGGCGTTGCGGCTCGGTATGAATGAGCGCCATCGCATCCTGCAATTGATCACGAAAGCCGAATGCGCCGCCGGATTGGTAGTAGCCGCTGCGCGCCCAGATGCGGCAAGCCAGCGTCTGATACAGCAACCAGCCGTTGGTGAGCACATTGAGCGCCGCATCCGGGGTCTCGATTTGCACTGCGCCGAGCGTGTGCTGCCAATACTGCCGCACTTTCTCGCGTGCCTCGCGCGCGGCCACCGCACCACGCCAGCTCTGCTGCAGCTTGCGTGCATCATGGAGGTTGCGGCCGGCACCGAGACGAAATATTGATTCGTGTTGCTCGCCTTCAGCCAAATCAAACGTCACCTGAATCGCGGCACACGGGTCGAGCCCCGCGCCGACCTTGTTGGAAAGGTGGGTGCGCGTCATTGCCGCCGGTCGCGCCAGGTTGCCATTGCGCCCGATAAACTCGGCGCGATCACCGCTGACGGTGCGGCCAACATCGTCAACATCAAAAAACGCCACCCGTTCCGCAAACTCGCTGTTATAGGCATTGCGCGCAAACACGGCACCACTTTGCGGATCGATCTCGCTGATCACGTGCATGGTCGATTTTGGTTTCAGGTCCCCCAATACCCATTCGACATAGCCGGTGGCCGAGAGTCGTCGCGCGCGACCTGACTCATTGGTAATTTTCAAGACCGAAAATTTGACCGCCGCATCGAGTGCCACATATACCAGCAGCGCCGAACGAATGCCGTCTTCCAAATGCTCAAACGTGCTATAGCCAAATCCGTGACGGGTCACGTAAGGCGTGGCACCACGGGACGGCAATGGTGTGGGCGACCAGAAGTGGCCGGTCTCTTCGTCGCGCACATAAAACGCTTCACCTCCGGTGTCGGTTACCGGATCGTTGTGCCACGGAGTCAGACGAAATTCATGGGCATTTTCGCTCCAGGTATAGGCCGTGCCGCTCTCGGAAATGACGCTGCCGAAGTGCGGATTCGCGAGCACATTCACCCACGGTGCGGGCGTGGTGATGCCGGCGCTGGTGGCGATGACGTATTCGCGCCCATCGGGCGTGAATCCGCCAAGCCCGTTGTGGAAATGTAAATCATCGCCGGACGCGGCAGGATTGCTCGACACCGGCAATGCGGCCACCGAAGACTCGGCGCGGTGGGGAGGTAGGCGGCCCGGTTTAAAGCGCGGCAGCTTCAGGTGCGACGCTTGCCCTTCGAGATGCCCGCGACGGCTGATTTGATCCGCCAATGGCCCACGGCGATCACTGAGGATGACGCGTGCGACCGACTCGAACAGAATCCGGTCCTCATCCGAAATAAGTTCGGCAGACCGGACGAATACACCACCCGGCCGATCCAGCACGTGGGCTTCAATGCCGGCCGAAATGAGACCGATGATTTGTTCCTGAAGCAGTTGCCGGTAGCCGCCACGATCTTCGTTCCAGATGACCAAATCCACCACCAGACCCTTCAGCCTCCAGTAGGCATGCGCCTGCACCAGCTGGCGCACCAATTCGATATTGGAAGGTTCACCGATGCGCAACAGCACAATCGGCAAATCGCCGGAAATGGCATAGCCCCAGAGGCCCGATTGCCCGCGCCGGTTTTTCAGCAACACGCCAGGGTCGGCGCGCAGTGACGCGTTGGCATGGATGACAGAATTGGCGAGACGCGAATAGATTTGCGCATCCGCTTCGGTGGCATTGATTTGGCGCAGCACCACCTGACTGTGCGTCCACGCCAATTCAAAGACGCGATTGGCAAGGCGGCGATCCTGATACTTGTCGATCAGGCCGATGGCCGCCTCGCGCGTCTCACCAACCCCCGTCACCATGTCGATCGATGCCGTCTGTTCCGCCTCCAGCGTGATTCGATAGCGGATGGCAACGATTGGATCCAGCACCGAACCCGCAGTGCCGGATAGGGCGTCCGGGTGAATCATTGATTGCGGCGCGGCGACGCTGTTGCCGCGACCGATGAAACGCAAGCGATCAGTCTCATAGGAAACTTCACCGATTGTCGCGCCGTGTACGACCATCAGGTGAAACATCCACGGTGCCGCATCCTCCTGCGAGCGACGCCGCCGCGTGCAGAGGATTGCCCGTTTTGCCTTGATGATTTCGGTCTGCACAAACAGGTTGCTGAACGCCGGATGCAACGCATCGGCCGCCGGCGTGGTGAGCACCACTTCGGCGTAACTCGTGACCTCAATCACGCGGTGGCCACGCGCGCGGTTGGTGATGTGTACGCGGCGCAATTCAATATCGTCTTCCGGCGAAACGACAATTTCGGTATGCGTATCGACGTCGTCGTCGCGGCGGCGAAATTCGGCACGGCCCTCGGAGAAGATCGCCTCGTAGGATTCCGCGCGCGTCAGCGTGGGTTGATGGGTGTTCGACCAAAACGCGCCGCTGGCGACGTCGCGGATATAGCAAAACGTGCCGCTGTTGTCGCAGGTGGTATCTTCGCGCCAGCGGGTCACGGCCAGATCTTTCCAGCGGCTGTAGCCGCCGCCCGCATTCGTCACCATCACATGATAGCGACGGTTGGAGAGTAGCTGTACTTCCGGGATCGGTGTGGTCGGGGTACCAATGGCGCGCACCGGGGTGTCGCCATCGCTGGATATGGCGCGAAGGGTTGAAAACCGCGCTGAATGTAAATGGAATGCACTCACTCTCGGCACCCGCTCCTGCAACAGCAGCGTCGTGGCCTGAAACATCGGATCCGATTCAAAGCGTTTTTGCATCGGCCGATTCAACAGCAGGTACGCGAGCGACAACAAAATCAGTCCCTGATGATGCGCCATGAACGAGCGGATGAC
>JANLQC010000539.1:0-3185 GCA_031367575.1 Betaproteobacteria bacterium
TTTCAATCGGTGCCGCCACCGTTTGCTCGACGACGCTGGCGGAAGCGCCCGGATACACGGCGATCACGCGGACAATAGGCGGCGAGATTTCGGGATACTGTGCAATCGGCAATGAACGCATCGCGGCGAGACCCGCAATCACGATGAATATCGAAATCACGAAGGCAAAGATCGGCCGATCAATAAAGAAGCGCGAGAACATGATGTGAGATCCTCTCGCTTATTTCTTGGCGTCAGGTGTGGGTGCGGGTGCGGCACCGGTTGCGGGAGGTGTCTTGGCGGCGGCAGCCGCCGCTTCCGCTGCCGTCATCGGCTGGATCGGCTGGCCCGGCGAGAAGATGCGCGCCATGCCATCGATGATCACCTGATCGCCTGACTTCAAACCCTGCCGGATGATCCACCCATTGGTATCCGTATCCATTTTTCCGTTTCCGGCTGGCAGCGCGACCCATTCACCCGGGGTAACCGGGCGCGCCTCAGCGGCCGGCTTGCCATCCGGGCCTTTGCCGACCACATAGACAATTTTTCCCATCGGGCCATCGAGCACGGCACGCTGCGGCACGGCAATGGCACCGGGCCGCGAGGCACCGGTCAATACCACACGGACGAACTGTCCCGGCGTCAGTGCGCCATCCGCATTGCCGATCACGGCGCGCGCGGCATAGGCACCGGTGTTGGCATCGGCCCGGTAATCGTTGAAATCCAATTTGCCGACCTGCTTCATCAATTGCCCGTCGGACGATTTCAGTTTCACCACGTAACCGGTTTTCGGCAGCATCAAGGTGCCTGCCGCGATTTCGCTTTGCGTGGCATTTCGATCCCCCTCGGCGATGGAAAAATTGACATGCAGCGGATCGGTTTGTGCGAGCGTCGCGAGCAGACTATCGCCCGCCGCATTCGCCAATGCGCCCTCCACTTTCAGCGCGCGGCCCACCGCGCCGGATATCGGCGCACGAATATTCGTGTAGCCCAGATCAACCCGCGCGACCTGCCATTGCGCTTCGGCCTGCTTTAATTGCGCGCGTGTCACATCGAGTGCGGAGGCCGCCGTGTCCCACTCTTTTTGGCTAATCGCCTTTGCATCGAGCAACGGCTTCAATCGCGCATGATCGCGCTCGGCCAGTTTGAAATTCGCCTCCGCCGTCGCCACACCCGCCTCCGCCTGCGCGGCCACGGCGGCGTAGGTCGCGGCATCGAGTTTGAACAAAGGCTGGCCCGCCTTGACGACGCTGCCTTCTTCATACAACCGTTTTTCAACAATGCCATTCACGCGTGCGCGGATTTCAACTTCGCGCGAGCCATTGGTCTGGCCGACGAATTCGCGCTCCACCGGAATATCGCGCGCCGCCACGATTTCATAGGTGACCATGGCCGGCGGCATGCCACCGAAGCCGCCTGCCCCGCCCGGCCCGCTTCCCTTGTCGCAGGCGACAAGCGTCGCCAGCAAGACGGAAGCGGTAAATACGGAAAGCGGATAAGACGTGGAGCGCGGCGAGGCGAAATGGCGCGACAGCATGGGAGATTCCTTTCGAGCGAAACCGGGACCCACACGGGTGGGCTTGCGTAACGGGGCGGAGCGATTGAGCCATCGCCGCCGCGATTAGGCGCGCCGGGTCACCGGGTGGCGTTATATTGCGAGAGGCCTTATAATACATACATTCACGGATGTATGTAAAGTGTCATATGAATTTTTTTGCGTTGCCGCGCGAAGCTGGTGGCACCGCCGATCCGAAGGAAACCGATGGTACGCAGGACGAAGACGGAAGCGCAGGAGACCCGCACCCGATTGCTCGATACGGCCGAACACGTCTTCAATGAACGCGGTGTCTCACGCACGTCGCTGGCCGAAATTGCCGAAGCGGCCGGTGTGACCCGCGGTGCCATTTATTGGCATTTCAAAAACAAGCTCGCCTTGTTCGACGCGATGATGGAACGGGTCACGCTGCCGATGGAACAGGTCACCGAGGCATTCTCCGATGCGAGCCTGATAGATCCGGTCGCGACCATCCGCAATCATTCGGTGGCGATTCTCAAGAGCATCGAAAAGAACCCGCAAATGCAGCGCGTGTTCGACATCATTTCCCACAAATGCGAATACGTGGACGAGATGGCCCCGCTGCGGGATCGCCATCTCGAAGGCCGCGGTGAATGTGTGATGCATATCGAAGAAGGCTTTCGCAACGCGATCAAAAAAGGCCAATTGCCGAAGTCCGTCAATCCGCGCCATGCGGCGATTGGTCTGCACGCCCTGATTGACGGCCTCATCATGAACTGGCTGCTCGATTCAAAATATTTTTCGTTCGCGCGCGACGCGGAGAAAATGGTCGATACCTATTTGCGCGGCTTGGCGGTGGTAACGGTAAAAGCGCCGCGCAAGCCTGCAAAACTTGGGTAAACACTAGTATTGGCGCGGGTTTTCGGGACTTTTACCTCTGAGACGCGCGCCAGCTATCGTGTTTCATTTGTTTAATATGGAACAGGTGTAACTCCAATTCCCGACCATTAGTGCAAGAACTCTGTCATTCCCGCGAACGCGGGAATCCATTTCTCATCCGCCAAACATGGATTCCCGCATTCGCAGGAATGACAACTATTTTCGCTTGAATGAAATGGAAATGGAATTACACCCAGTCTGTTAGCCCTTCGCGTTCATACAGTGCTTTCCAGCTTGGCCGCGCACGCATCAGGTCGGCGAATGTTTTCAATGCCGGCCACTCCAGTGCCGGGCGCGGCATGTTGCGCGACCAGCGCATCAGCATGATCAACAGAAAATCGGCGGCGCTGATTTCCTCGCCCAGCAGGTAAGGGCCGTTTTCGGCAAGGTGTGCATTGAGCCGATCCCACACACGTTCAATTTTGCGTTGCAGCGCGGCGCGATTTGCCTCGGTATGTTCCGGCGCGCCCAGGTCCGGCGGATAAAACCAGAAGCGGTAAGTGGCGGCGAGGTTGTTGCTTAGAAATACGATCCACTGATACCACTGATCGCGCTCCAGCGTGCCGATGGCCGGTGCGAGGTGCGCCTCCGGATGCCGGTCTGCGAGCATCATCAATATCGCGGCGGACTCCGCCATCGGTCGGCCATCGATGATGAGTGTCGGCACCACCCCCTGCGGATTCAATTTCAGGTACGCCGGATCGTGCTGTGCGCGTACGTTGAAATCAACCAATTTCAATTCATGCGGCGC
>JANLQC010000210.1:0-1539 GCA_031367575.1 Betaproteobacteria bacterium
GTCCACGCCTTCGGCCGCCATGTCGGGATTGAGTTCGAAAGGCTGCATGTGCACGGTGACGGAGATGTCGTCGCCGATGCGTTTCAACGCAATCTCCAGCGCATTCAGGCCGACCGCGCACCAGGGGCAGGCGACATCGGAAACGAAATCGATCTTCATGTGGGGTGATCTTGAGGTAAGAGACTGACAGCGGCAGTTTATTGGAGATGGTCATGTCCTTGGAAAATCCAAGGGGCCCTGCGCATATTTCACCGGACACTCAATGAAAACCCCAGCATCTACGCGCCGTTCCGGCAATTTGTGCCCGGAAAGCCGCGCCAGTGCTAGTGTTTGCCGTCGACTATTATCGTCGTCGATGACGAACCCGATGCGGCACTTGGGTTTGGTGGCGGACGACATAAGCTCGCGCAGCGTGTTGATGATGCCGGCGATGGCATGATCGTGGCTGCCGAGTTTCTTCTCGATGCGTTGTTCCAGGGCGCGCAACTGCCGCGCCAGATCCTTGTTCGAGGCCAGGAGTTCGCGCTGTTGCACGAAGGCGCGCACCAGGTACACGCTCACCTCAATGGCGCGGTGGCTGTTCAAAAGCAAGCGATTAGGGGTCAACGTCATTTGAATTGCAAAACAATTCACCCTCACACATTTATTCCTGTCGCGCCGGCGGATGAGAGCGAATTGACTCATGTGACTCCCAAGCATAAAATGATGCATTACAAATGTAATGCAAGGAAATGCCATGAAAACTGCCACCATGCCCGCCCTGCGGGTCCAGCCGGAATTGCGTCAGGCCGCCGAGGAGATGCTCCAGCCGGGCGAAACTCTCTCCGGATTTGTTGAAGAGTCGCTCCGGCGCAATGTAGAGCGCCGGCAGGCGCAACAGGAATTCCTGGCGCGTGGCCTTGCCTCACGCGATGCCGCAAGAAAGAGCGGCAAATACGTGGAAGCCAATGTTGTGCTTTCCAAGCTTGCCGCGAAAATTGAAAGCGCTACCGATGCATTGCGCACCAAGGCGCCTAAGGTAAACGCAATCGCGAAGCGCCGTCGCGGAAAATGACCTACGCGGTTCGCTTCACAGTAGAAGCGGAAGATGACTTGTTGAGATTGATGGATTTTCTGGTCGTTCAGGACATCGGCTCAGCGCGCCGCGCAGAAGCGGCAATCATCGAGGCAGTCAAGTTCCTGACGATCTTCCCGTTTTCTTGTCGCAAGGCCGAAGGTAGCGCGGGTAACCCATTTGTGCGTGAGTTGCTGATTCCGTTTGGCAATGCGGGCTATGTCGCGCTGTTTGAGATCGAAGATGCCAAGACGGTCACCATCATCGCTGTGCGACATCAACGCGAAGATGACTATTACTGACCTGATACGGAGAACTCGTATCGATATCTTCATCAACGCCGTCGGTGGCGTGTGCATTGACGAGCCGGACGCCGACCTTGCCGTGCTGCTCGCTATCGTCTCAAGCTTCAAAAACAAACCGCTACCGGCCAAGCATGTGGTGTTCGGTGAAGTGGGGCTGGCGGGTGAAGTGCGGCCGGTGCA
>JANLQC010000596.1:0-3596 GCA_031367575.1 Betaproteobacteria bacterium
TTTTCAGGATACTTTACAATGCTACATACATCGACCGTGGTGCATCGGAAGCGATCCTCAGGTCTCTTACGGACGCTTCTTTCCAGGACGGTCTCGTTGCGGGTGTGCCAAAAGTTATCGTGGTCGCGCATAGCATGGGCGGGTTGGTTGCGCGCGCCTACATGGCGCAGGTGGCGGAAAATCGAATTGCCCGGTTCATCACGCTCGGTGCCCCGCACCACGGTTCGCGCATCGCCGCGCTCGGATTGTTCGAGTGCGCACAGCAGATGCGCTATCAGAGCCCGTGGATCGAAATGCTCGAAGACATGGAAGCCGCCAGCGCGCCCGAAGTCCCGACACTTTCCATCTACACGCTCAACGATGATCTGGTGTATCCGCCGGAATCAAGCGTGCTGGAATGGGCCGAGAATGTACCGGTGTCGGCCGTGGGGCATGTCGGATTGATGTTTTCCGAGGCGGTGGCGAATCGGGTGATTGCGGCGATTCGGAAAGGTGTGATGCCCGCATAAATAGGTTAAACACCAGCATTGGCGCGCCATTTCGGCACAAAAGCCGCCAAACGCCGCGCCAGTGCTTGATTTTACTTTCGCGTTCGATGGCGCGCCGCCCGGCCGCAGATTGATTACCAATGTATCCCCTGCGTAATCTGCGCAAACGCGACGGCTTCCGGTGTCATCTCGACTTCTTTCGGCACCTCACCTTTCTTGGTTTGTGCTGCCGACGAATCCGGGAACATGCGGAATGCGGCGTGGAGAATGA
Source organism: Betaproteobacteria bacterium (assembly GCA_031367575.1). Classification (GTDB taxonomy): domain Bacteria; phylum Pseudomonadota; class Gammaproteobacteria; order Burkholderiales; family Usitatibacteraceae; genus UKL13-2. The sequence continues at coordinate 760 of JANLQC010000596.1, forward strand.
TCTTGGTGATCTTTGGTGATATGGCGTGCATCACGGCACCGGCAATGCCCATGCGCGTGGCGATGCGCACCGGCTTGTAGACGATCGCTTCCACCACCAGATCAGCCGCCTGTTCGGGGGAAAGTGTCGGCACGCTGTTGTACATCTTGGTGGGCGCAATCATCGGCGTGCGCACCAGCGGCATGTTGATGGTGGTGAAGTTGATGTGATTGTCGACGAATTCCGATGCGGCGCAACCGGAGAACGCATCGAGTGCGGCTTTTGACGCCACATAGGCCGAGAAACGCGGCGCCTGCGTCAACACGCCGATGGAGGAGATATTGATGATGTGTCCCGAATCCTGTTTCATCATCGCGGGCAAAAAGCCCATGATGAGTCTGAGCGAGCCGAAGTAATTGAGCGACATGGTGCGCTCGAAATCGTGGAAGCGATCGAAGCTGTTGGCGATGCCGCGACGGATCGAGCGGCCGGCATTGTTCACCAAAAAATGGCAAGTGCCGAAATCTTTCAATACACTCCCCACCAATTTATCGCAGCTCGCGAGGTCCGATAAATCGCAGGAATAAAACTTGGCGGTGCCGCCCGCTTCCTTGATCTTGGCGAGTGTGAGTTGCGCTTTTTCGGGGTCGCGCGCGACGATGGCAACTTTCGCACCGGCCGTTGCCAGCTTGATCGCGGTTGCTTCACCGATGCCCGAGGTGCCGCCGGTGACGACCACCACTTTGCCCTTGATCTTGCCTTCCAGCGAACGGTCGATGAACAAATCCGGATCGAGGTGGCGCTCCCAATAATCCCACAATCGCCATGCATAAGTTTCCAATTTTGGCACTGAAATGCCGGAGCCTTTCAGTGCCTTCACGGTATCGCGATTATCAAATTTGGTCGGGTAATTGATGAAACCGAACAGGTCTTTGGGAATACCCAAATCGGTCAGAATCTGGTTACGCGCACGGCGCACCGGGGCGACCGACATCAGCCCTTGCAGCACGTAGCCGGGAATGAAATTGAACATTTTGGAATTGACGCGCATCGTCATCTGCGGCGCGTGCGCAGCCATGGCAAACAAATTTAGCAGTTCGCCGATGCGCATCGGTTCCGGATCGGTCAAATGAAAGCAGCCGCCATCGAGCCCTTTTTTGTGGGCGATGTAATCCATCGCATCAACCACATAATCGACCGGGATCACGTTGATGCGCCCGCCTTCAATGCCGACCGTCGGCATCCAGCTTGGCAACGTATCGCGCATTTTCTGGATCAACTTGAAGAAATAGTACGGGCCATCGATTTTGTCGATTTCGCCCGTCGCGGAATGGCCGACCACCATGCCCGGCCGATAGACGCGCCACGGCACTTTGCACTCGTTCCTCACAATGCCTTCGGAATCATGCTTGGTGCGGAAATACGGGTGATCGAGTTCCTCGGCTTCTTCAAACATATCTTCGCGAAAGGTGCCGTCATAAAGGCCGGCTGCGGCAATCGAACTGGTGTGATGGAAGCAGCCCGCCTTCACGGCCTCGGCGAACTCCACCGCATTGCGGGTGCCGTCGATATTCGCCGTCTGCTGGCTGGCGGCATCGGCGGACAGATCGTAAATTGCGGCCAGGTGAAAAAGATGCGCGACCTTGCCTTTCATTTTCGTGATGTCGGTGGCGGCGATTCCAAGCTTTGGTTTGGCAAGGTCGCCGACAATCGGCACAACACGTTTTTGCTTTTCATCAAGACCCCACCAAGGGTAGAGCGCTTCGAGCTTCTTCAGTGAATTCTTGCGCACCAGCACATGGATGGTGCCCTCGCGCGCCAACAGATTCTTGACCAGAAATTTGCCGATAAAACCGGTAGCGCCAGTGACGAAATAAGTCATGGTGTGTTGCCTCCTTGGGTCGATTTAGTGTGATAACGATGGCTTTGACGAAATCATACACTGCCGAAACGCGCGCCGTTGGTGCCAATGGTGCCAATGGTGCCATTGGTGCCGATGGGCTGATCGGGCCGATTGTTGCGGTGCCGCATCAATGCGGGCAAACAGCAGATCTTGTTTAGTGTGAATCCTCTAATCGAGGCGAATAGACTGGGTTCAAGTCGAGAAACACCGAGTCCCTTTTTCACCAACAGGAGCACCATCATGGCTGCCAGAAAAATTGCCGCAAAAACCGTAAAGAAACCCGTCGCAAAACGCGCAACAACCATCGCACCTGCCGCGTCAGCGAAGAAACGCACACTCAAAACCAAGGCCACCACCAAACCCCTCGCTGCACCGGCCGCACCGGCCAACGCCGCCCGCGCCGTCATGCTGGCCGGGCTCGGTGCCGCCGAACGCGCCGCCGCGCGCCTGCAAGGCAATGCGCAGAAAGTCTACGGTGCAATTTCACGCGAGACCGAACGACTTTCAGAAATGACCGCCGCCGCCGCTCAGGCGCTGTCGCACAAAGCCGGTGTCTTCGTCAAGGAAGGCCGAAAAATCCAAACCAATGTGCAGGCAACGGCCGAAGCCAAGGCGCGCGAAGTGGCTAGGGAAGTCAAGGCTTTCGCCAACAAATCAGACAAGTCCTTCAAGAAAAACATGAAGGGAACGGTGGAAACGATTTCCGCCAGCGCCAAGGAAGGCGTGACCCGTCTTGAGCAAGTGTTTGAAGCGCGCGTGGCCAAAACATTGAACACCTTTGGCGTCCCCTCGAGCCAGAACGTGCGCCAGTTGCAGAGCCGCATGACGGAATTGCAGAAGGCGTTGGGCCAACTGAACAAGCGCGGCCTGCGCGCGTAGTGGTACGCGCAATCTTGCCCGAAGTGTTTTTGATAAAGTAATGATATTGGTCATAATGCATGGCCAATGCGCTGGA
>JANLQC010000620.1:0-5129 GCA_031367575.1 Betaproteobacteria bacterium
ACGCATGCAAGGATCAGGCAAAGCAGGTAATTGAATCGCATCGAATGTGCTTTCCGCCACATAAAGGCGGAATATTAACCTGCTTCAAGCGAAGTCTATTTGGCAGGAGAAAAATGGTGAAACGCCAGCATTGGCGGGCCTTTCCGGCCAAAATGCCGCCAGAAGGCGCGCCAATAGGGCGTTTTCAATAGTACCGGGCCTGCCTCAGGATTTAAGTGCAACTTTTTGCAATGAGTCGGTCAAACCATGTTCCAATTTCCCTCTTTCCCGCTAGACTTGCGTTTTCGGAAACGACACCCCAGCAATTCCAACCGCCATCGAGGAAAAATATGCCCCCACGCAGACTATTTTCATACACACTTTCCCGCATTGCTTTTTGCTCCCTCGTCTTTGCCAGCGCCGCGTCGGTCACCCATGCGGCTGATCCCGTATCGCTCGAAAAAATCATGGCGGGGGATCAGCGCAGCGACGCCAATCGCGCCCGCGATGTATACCGCCATCCGGTCGAAACGCTGGGATTTTTTGGCGTCAAGCCGGATTCGACTTTGGTGGAAATTTATCCCGGCGGTGGCTGGTATACGGAATTGCTCGCCCCCTATGTGCGGGACAATGGCCGCTACTTTGCCGCCATCCTTTCACCGCGCGGCCTGAAATCGTTTCAGGACAAACTTGCGACCAAACCGGCAATCTATGACAAGGTGAAAACCCTGACGCTTGGTGCGCCGGCCGCACTCGATATTCGTCCCGAAGGCGGTGCCGATTTCGTGCTGACATTCCGCAACGTTCACAACTGGGTGGACGACGACAACGTGGATGCATTCATGAAGAGTTTTTACGATGCGCTAAAGCCGGGCGGTGTGCTGGGCGTGGTTGAGCACCGCGCCAAGCCGGGGACGAAATTGAAGCAATCGATTGAAACCGGTTACATGACTGAAGAATTTGTCATCAGGCATGCGTTGATGGCGGGGTTCAAACTCGATGCGAAGAGCGAAATCAACGCAAACCCGAAAGACACCAAGGATTACAAGCAGGGTGTCTGGACCCTGCCGCCGGTGCTGATTGAGAAGGAAAATGATCGCGTCAAGTACCTCGCCATCGGCGAATCAGATCGTATGACGCTGCGCTTTGTCAAACCGGCCAAGTATCGCGCGCGGATTTCGCTGCGTCCTTGAATGAAAACGGCCCGTATATCGCTTTAGCGATATACGGGCCGTTTTCATTGCGGGCGAAAAGGGCAATGTCATCCGCAAAGTCATCCCGGACGTTTGTCAATTTGCGGTCACCGGTTGGCCGTGACAGTACCGCAAGCGCAATTTTTCGCAATCAATTTAGGGTTCGACGCCGAATGTTATATATGTTGAAGATTGCCTGATGCAGGGACGCTTAAATCGCCGTAAACTATTTCCGGAATTCGGTGCGCCGAGCGACTCGCCGCATGGATGGATATAGCGGCTCACTGTTGGCGACGGGGCAGGATTAAAAAATGAACTTTACCCAAAGAGGAATCCATGAAGACGAAAATACGCCGTACCCGCATGCTGGCGCTGGCAATGGCATTGTCAGCATTGTCCGCTTTGTCAATTGGCGCAGCCCACGCACAGGAGTTGCGCGGTCAGGCCACGTACCGCGGCGCAATCACCAACGTCAATAGCCGTTTGTGTCTGGAACTGATGCAATCGGCCGTGCAGGACGGGGTTCGCGTTCAGCAGGGCCAATGCATCGGCCCGCGCGCCGATTGGGACTTGCTGGAAGTTGGCAGTGGTGAATTCGCCATCATCAACCGCACCACCGGTATGGTGATGGATGTGAATGGTGCATCGCGCGACGATGGTGCGCTGATTCAACAATGGACCTGGAACCAAAGCGGCGCGCAACGCTGGCGGCTGGAAGCGAAGCGGCCGGGATTGTTCCAGATTGTCAACGCCAGCGGCAAGTGTCTTGATGTATCCGGCGCATCGAAAAATGTCGGTGCCAATATTACGCAATACCAATGTCATGGCGGCGACAACCAGCTGTTCCGGTTCACGCGTGCCACGCAGGCGGGCGTGGTCGATTATTCGCGGTTAAGCAACCGCCCGACGTCGCCACTGGTGCCGCCACCGGCGTCACCGTCGTCCAACTCTTCCTCGCTCGCCGCGATTGTTCCGCTGATCATCGGCGGTGCGGTCATTGCCAATTTGGGAAACCAGCCTGCGGCTCAGTCCGGGCCCAGCGTGCGCCCGCCCGGCCGGGTGATCTACACCGGCATGATTCACTCGCGTGCGACCGGAAAATGCGTTGATGTCGAGCGCGCCCAGACCGGCGAGGGTGCCAATATTTTCCAGTGGAGTTGCAACGCAAGTGCCGCGCAAATCTGGGACGTGATTGATCTCGGGCGTGGTGAAATCGCCTTCGTATCGCAGGCCAGCGGCAAGGTGATGGACATACAGGGCCGCGACCGCCGCGCCGGGGCGGACGTGCGTCAATATTCGTGGACCGGCACGGCGACACAGCGCTGGCGCATGGAAAACGCCGAGCGCGGTTTTTCGCGCATCGTCAATGTCGGCAGCGGAAAGTGTCTCGATCTCGATGCCGCGCGCGGCAATGACGGTGCGGAAATCCTGCAATTTGATTGCCACGGCGAGGAAAATCAGCAATGGCGCATGGAAGTGAGCGGCAATGACGCGGAATGGCGTGGCTACAACGCAAAGCGCGATTGGTCGGGCCGCAATCGCGCCGTCTCGGATGAGCCGCCTGCGTTCATGGTGGGCGATTTCGCCGGTTATAGCGCCAATTTCCAATCCGATATTCAGTTGTCCATTTATTCCGATGGCATCGTCATTGCCGCAATCGACGGTGGCACGCGCGTGACCGGTTACTATCGGGGCGCACAACTGTTTCTCGGCAACGGCCGGTTTGATATTCAGCAGGAAACCAGCGGATTTCGCCTTTCGCCAACCGGGCAACGCGGCGATCCGGTTTCGTATGCACGGCTGCGCTACGAGTCACCGCGCGGCCGGCCGGAACGCTAGGTATCTGTCCCGAAAAAAACACGATTATTCGAGTCACGCTAAAATGTGCTGAGATTGATTGGTACCACCAATTCGGTCGTTGTCACTGGCGTCATTTTCGCCATGATGTTCTTCAATTACTTTTCGATCAAAAAAATAGCGGAGATCACAATGAAGAAAATATCCAATGCATTTTTGTTTTTGGCAACACTCGTTCTGGGTGCAATGCCGCCTGCCAGCGCTGTCACGGACGGGGCGCTCGACGGCGAAGCCCATCCGCATGTCGGCTTGCTCATTTTTGATGTGGGCGGCGCTCCCGCCTGGCGGTGTTCCGGCACGTTGCTTTCGCCCACTGTGTTGTTGACCGCCGGGCATTGCACCGACGGCACTTCCGGGGGACGGGTCTGGTTTGAAGCCGATATACAGTCGAATCAGGCGGCGCTCGGATATCCCCTGGGTGGCGCCACCAGTGTCGAATTCTGTGGCATCGCCACCCATCCGCAATTCAACGAAGGCTCCTTTGTGTTGCACGATGTTGGCGTGGCCACGCTTTGCGCGCCGGTGATCCGCAGCACTTACGGTGTGTTGCCGGCGGCAAACCAGCTCGACGCTTTGAAAACGCAGCGCGGCAGGCAGGACGTGACGTTTACGGCGGTCGGATATGGACTCCAGAAGAGTTTTCCGGACGCGGCGTCGTTCCACAATTCCGCGCTGAAAATCCGGATGGTTGCAACGCCAAAACTCAACCAGATCAACGTCCCCGGATTCACCGGTGATTTTTCCTTGCTACTTTCGAACAATGCAAATACCGGCGGCACCTGTTTCGGCGACTCCGGCGGCCCCAACTTCCTCGGCAATAGCAACATTGTCGCCGGCGTGACGTCGTTCGGCATCAACAGCAATTGCGCCGGCACGGGTGGTGTCTTCCGGATGGATCGAAAAAATGTGCTGGATTTCGTCAATTCGTTTCTGAATTGAGGTTGCAATGAGGTGATGCAAAACACGGGAGCCGCCAAATGGCGGCTCTTTTCCATGTTAAAAATATGTTCAAAATGAAAATCTTGCCGGTCGCCGCCAGTTTGTGCGCAGCCTATTTTTCGATGGCCGTCGCATTTGCGCAATTACCGGAGACCGTCCATTTCGACAGCGCCGACGGCAAAGTGAAACTCGCTGCCTACCTCTACCTGCCCGATGCGAAGCGCTGGCCCGCGCCACGTCCGGCCATCGTGATGCTGCACGGGCGATCCGGTGTGTTCAGCGCAGGCGCAAAAAAATTCGACGCAACCACACTGGCCGGTCGCACCGTGCAGTGGGGAAGATTCTGGGCCGAACGCGGGTACATCGGGCTCCATGTCGATACCTTCGGGCCGCGCGGTTATCCGAAGGGATTTGAGGCGGGTACCAACGATGGCCGTCGTCCGGCGGAAATAAATGAAATTAGGATGAGACCGTTTGACGCCTACATGGGGCTCAAATACCTGCGCAGTCGTGGCGACGTGATAAAGGATCGGGTATTTTTACAAGGCTGGTCAAACGGCGGCAGCGCCACGTTATCGACGATGGCCGAGGCAACCGTCGGTATGGAAAAACCCACCATCGACGCCGGCTTTCGCGCGGCCATCGCCGTGTATCCTGCCTGTGGGCGACTGGCGAATCAATACGGTGCCACCTATCGCAGCTATGCGCCGGTGCTGCTGCTGATCGGCACCGAAGATGAAGAAGTGAGTTTTAGTCGATGCGAAAAATTCGCGCAATCCAGTCGCGCGGGCGACGTGGAATTTATCCGCTATCCCGGTGCCACGCACTCATTCGATACACCCAATGCCAAGCGCACCAGCGTTGCCGCCAATGTTGCCGCGACCCACGATACCGAGGTGCGTGCAGAGGCGTTTTTCAGGAAACACCTGATGCCCGTGACGCCTTGACCCTTTGACCCTTTGACCCTTTGAGGAATTGATTGCGCCAATGATCCGCAGGATCGCGTCTTCACTGTATTAAACCGGTTTTGTTGATTAAACCGGTTTTGTTGATTAAACCGGTTTGGTTGATGCCAAGGGAAAAGGTCAGGCAGTTACTGGTGTCGATGCGCACCGGGCAGAAAATTTCCTTTAAGTCCGCGCCTGAACGCTTGGAGTTTGG
>JANLQC010000621.1:0-3930 GCA_031367575.1 Betaproteobacteria bacterium
CGCGACGGCGGCGCTGTCCCGCTACCAGTCGCTCGATATTGCGCTTTCCGCCGTGGCGCCGGTCGAGATGCTTCGCATCGCGGAAAGGTATCGACTGACAAGCTATGACGCATCCTACTTGTGGCTGGCCGATAGCCTTGCTGCACCGCTCGCGACGTTCGACAGGACTCTGGGCAATGCCGCCCGCGCACACTTTGCGCACGCGTCCGGAAACTGACGTAGTACTTTCCAATTGGTCCCCATGACGCCGCGCGAAAAATTTGTCAGCCTGATCAAAAACGACATCCTGCGCATGGATTTGGCCGAGCTCGATTTCGGCATCAACCGTACCCTCGTCGAAAAAGACCCCGCGCATATTTCAACGCTATTGAACAAACTCAAGGACTGCCTGTGAATTCCACCTCCCTTGGCGTTGGCAACGCCGCGATACGAAAATTTTCCTTCGAATTTTTTCCGCCGAAATCGCCTGAAAGTGCTGCGAAACTTCGCGAGACCGTGAAGCAACTCGCGCAATTTCATCCGGCCTTTTTTTCCGTGACGTTTGGTGCCGGCGGCTCCACACAAGAGGGAACGCTCGCGGCCGTACTTGATATCCGCGCCGCCGGGCACGCGGCGGCACCGCACATTTCCTGCATTGGTTCCACGCGCGAAAATATCCGCGCCGTCATTCATCGCTACAAGGACGCGGGCATCAAACACACCGTCGCGCTGCGCGGCGATCTGCCTTCCGGCATGGCGGTGCCGGGCGAGTTTCGCCATGCGGCTGATTTGGTGAAATTTATCCGCGAAGAAACCGGCGACCATTTTCATATCGAAGTCGCCGCCTATCCCGAGTACCACCCGCAGGCGCGGCGCGCGCAGGAAGACCTGCAAAATTTCAAACGCAAGGTTGACGCCGGGGCAGATTCGGCGATGACGCAATATTTCTACAATCCCGATGCGTACTTTCATTTCGTCGATGAAGTGCAGGCGATGGGTGTGAATGTGCCGATCGTGCCCGGCATCATGCCGATCGCGAGCTTCTCGCAACTGGCGCGATTCTCCGATGTCTGCGGTGCCGAAATCCCGCGCTGGATTCGCCGCAAGATGGAAGGCTTCGGCGACGATACCGCGTCGATCCGCGACTTCGGGCTCGATGTGGTGACGGATCTTTCGGTGAAATTGCTGGAGGGCGGCGCGCCGGGGCTGCATTTCTATACGTTGAATCAAGCGGGGCTGTGTTCCACGGTCTGGCAGCGACTCGGCATTTCCTGATTTCGCAAAGAAAAAAACACCAGCACTGGCGCGGCATTCCGGGCTAAATACGGCGGAACACCGCGCCAGTGCTGGTGTTTCATCGCCATTTCAATTGACAATTGCCGCAACATCCTGCCGCCGTTTGTGCGAAACTATTTGCACAATAAGATGCAACGCGGCGCACGCGTCAGGTTCGATTTCAATGAAGGAATGGAACGCATATGAAAAAATTTATCCGTTATATTGCGTTTGTCTCGGCCGCGCTCGTATGCGCCCTCGCGAATGCACAGGAAACGGCGCTTACCAATCGCGCCACCGACCTTCGCGCCGGGCCTGACGACACGTCCACGCTGATTCAATCGTTGGCCGACAAAACCAGCGTGCAGGTGTTGAAAACCCAAGGGCCGTGGCGACAGGTGAAAATCGGTACCAATACCGGTTGGGTACGGATGATGCACATTCGCGGCGGAAGCACCGTGGTGACCGAGCAACAAACATCCGGCGGCGGTTTTATGGCGTCGATGAATAAACTGTTTCTGGGTGATCGTGAACGCAGCGGGCAGACCAGACAGGGCGCGACGGTGGGTATTCGCGGATTCTCGAAGGAGGATGTCGAGAGAGCCGAACTCAATCCGGTTGAACTGGAGAAGTTGAAGCGGTATCAGGCAAACGACACGCAAGCGCAAAGGCTGGCGAATGAAGGTCGTTTGGCATTTCGAAGCGTCGCGTATTTAGCGCAGGATGCGGTTGCGTCTGCGAACAAGCAAGGAGCGAAGAAATGAAGAATTTCCTGTTCACCTCGCTATCGCTGTTCTTGGTCGCTGCGGTTTCCGGCTGCGCCGGTATGCCGGACATGAAAAACATGCCGATCGGCTCGTCCATTGCCAATCTGATTCCCGGCGGTGCCGGTGCGGGCAAGCTGATTGAGACCGGACTGAGCGTTGCAAAAGATGTGTCGGATGCCACCAAGGACATGCCCGAAGCTGAAGAAATCGAGCTGGGCGAGAACATCATGGCGGGTGTGCTTGGTGCGGCACCACTTCATGGCAACGAACGAGTTCAGCGATACGTCAATCAGGTGGGCCGCTGGGTTGCACTTCATTCCGAACGGCCCAATCTGCCATGGCGCTTTGCAGTTCTCGAATCAAAGCTGCCGAATGCGGGGGCTGCACCCGGGGGCCAAATTTATATCACCACCGGCCTGCTGGCCCGCATGCGCAATGAAGCGGAATTGGCGGGTGCATTGGCACATGAAATCGCGCATGTCGTGCAGAGGCACCACGTGAAGGCGTATCAAAAACAGAAATTAGGATCGGCTGGCGCGTCAATCGCCGGTGCAGTCGTGGATTCAAAAGTCAAGGCTGGCGGGGTCGGCGGTGAGCTTGCGAAAACGGCCTTGAAGCTCGGCATTGGTGAAGTGCGCAAAATGATCCTGTTTTCCCTCGACCGCGGCGAAGAGGAACAGGCTGATCGCATGGGCATGGTTCTGGCTGCGCGCGCGGGCTACGATCCGTATGGATTACCGAGTGTGTTGCAGATTCTTCAGGATCTTCAAAAAGATGAGGGTGCCGCAAGTGTGCTTTATTCCACGCACCCGACGCCATCTGATCGCATCGCGTCGCTTGACAAATTGATGGGCAGGGAAATGGAAAAATATGGCGGTCAGGCGACCTTGCAGGATCGATTTGTCCGTGAAATTTTTGGCGCGTCACCTCAACCCGAAGCGAAACAATCGACCCCCGCCAAAGCCCCCGCAAAGGCCCCCGCGAAAACACCGCCCAAGAAACCGTGATCGATTCGCGGAAATTAAAAAAGCCGGGCATTGCCCGGCTTTTTTATTGATCCATCAATCAACAACCTACGCCGCCATCTTTGTCTTCTTGATCGCGTCCTGCTTATGCTGCTCCGCATAGGCATGATGCGCGGCCGCTTCGGCATCGCCCACTTTCACGGCGAGCCCCATGTCGGACAACACCGAACCGAGCGCCGATAAACACAACATGACGTTTTCCGCCTTGCACGAGTAACCCATCAGCCCGAAGCGCCAAATTTTTCCGGCGAGCGGCCCCAGCCCCGCGCCGATTTCGAGATTGAATTCGTTGAGCAGAATCTTGCGCACTTCGGCTTCACCACCGGTCGCCAGCCCCGCCGGCACAAATACCGCGTTCATTTGTGGCAGACGGCTGCCATCTTTCACGAGGTATTTGATGCCCATCGCTTCCAGACCGGCCTTTAGCGCCAGATGATGCCGCTGATGGCGTGCCCACGCGTTGTCCAACCCTTCTTCCTTTAACACCAGCAACGATTCATGCAGCGCGAACAGGCTGTTGGTCGGTGCCGTGTGGTGATAGGTGCGATTGGTGTTGCCCCAGTAATTCATCACCAGATTCAGATCCATGAACCAGCTACGCACGCGGTTTTCTTTTCCGCTGCGGGTTTTGACGCGATCCAGAAAGCGTTCCGAAAACGACACCGGCGACAAGCCCGGCGTGCAGGAAATGCATTTCTGCGACGCCGAGTAGATGGCATCGATTCCCCATGCATCGACCAGCACCGGCGTGCCGCCGAGCGAGGTGACGGCATCGACAATGCTCACGGCGTCATGTTTGTGCGCGATCGCCGCGAGCGTCTTTGCGTCCGATTGGCAACCGGTCGAGGTCTCGGCGTGAACGAAGGCCAGAATTTTCGTGTCGG
>JANLQC010000674.1:0-3262 GCA_031367575.1 Betaproteobacteria bacterium
CCGGATGCGGAATTTCATCGGCAATTTGCTGTAGCAGGCGCTCGGATTCCCTTGCGCGCAATTCGACGCCGACCTGATCATCGATATCGAAGGACTCGACATGAATCACCCGCGCCGCCTCGACTGCGTCGAGAATGCCAAGCGCCAGCAGCATGTGCCAGCGCACCCCTTGCGGGGTAACGATGCGGCAGCGCGCCCGATGTTCGCCGGTGGTGATCACCGCGTTGCGGATGCGCTCGCCCTCGGCCGGATCGGCGAACAGCGCGAGAAAACGATCGCCCTCGCCATTCAGCGCCGCATCAAATTCGCGCACGAAGGCAGTGTTGCGTTCCAGCAGCCGGCCATCGAGCGTGTACAGCGAGAAGAACGCCATCGAATGGCGCGCCGCATCGATCATGCGCAAGCCTTCGGCGCAGAGTGAATCCGCGATGTCGCGCGCGTCAAAGAAAAGTTGTCGCCTGCCCTCGGCATCGACCATGCCATGTATGTCGGCGAGAAAAGACACCGGCCCCGCGCGCGACAGCGACGTCCACTGCGTTTTTACCGGCTGTCCGGCGAACGCGCGCTGAAAATAAATATCAAGGCGGGAACGCGAGGTGGCAGATCGCGGCGTGAAATCGCGCGCGTACAACTCGTCGAATGATTCGATGCGCAGCAGGCGCAATGCCGCCGCATTGGCCCAGCGCACGCGCGAATGCTCGATATCCTGCACCCAGCATGCATTGGGATAATCGAGATAGCGGGCTAAGTCGGTGTGGGCAAGAATCACGGGTCAATATATCGGCATGGGAGCGATGACGAATATTGCGGCCTGAATGTCGGGAACGCAAGCACGCGGGCCTGGTGAAATGTGAATCAATCAACGCTTTTCAGCTTGATTGCCGGGCGGGCTGACGGTTCGACACGTTGCAACCCACGACACCAGCGTGCCGACCGGGCGTCAAACGATCTTGACGCTCAAATCCGGCAACTTGTCGATGTGACAACTGATGACGTCACCCTTCACCACCGGGCCAACATTTTCCGGTGTGCCGGAATAAATAATATCGCCGGGGAACAATTCAAAGGCTTCGGAAATCTTGCTGATCTGTTCGGCCACGCTCCAGATCATCTGGTTCAGGTTGGCGTTTTGCTTGATGGTGCCGTTCACCTTCAGCCAGATTGCGCCTTTTTCAAAATGGCCGATCTGCCCGACCGGATGCAGCGGCCCGACCGGTGCCGATTTATCGAAACTCTTGCCGATCTCCCACGGTTTTTTCTGGTCGCCCATGGCGCGCTGCAAATCGCGGCGCGTCATGTCGAGGCCGAGCGCGTAGCCGTATACATGCTCAAGCGCTTTTTCGATCGGGATATCGCGCCCGCCCTTGTTGAGGGCCGCCACCAGCTCGACTTCGTAGTGGTAGTTTTTGGTCAGGCTTGGATAAGGATGATCGACCACTTTGTCGGGTGCGACAAACTGGATTGCATCGGTGGGTTTCTGAAAAAAGAACGGCGGCTCACGGGTCGGATCCGATCCCATTTCACGCGCATGCGCGGCGTAGTTGCGGCCAATGCAATAGATGCGCCGCACCGGAAACAAATCGGCACTGCCGACGACCGGAATCACGGTGACACCGACCGGGAACAGCGTTTTCATATCGCTCCCTGCGCTGCCCGGCAGCGCGCAACCGGCCATCGCACCGAGCGTGCCAACGGCACTGGTTTTCAACATTTCACGACGGTCATTCTGGCTCATGTTTTGTTCCTCCAAAGTGGACCCGATTTCACGGCACACGCACGGCACACAGTAACGCCTTAGTTTACCCCGGTCGCGATTGAAGATGATTTGCGCGCGGTCAATGCGTGCGTATTGACGTTTTCAACCCGTCCGGAATCAGCCGCCGCTCGCCCCAGTTGAACGCGGCTTCAATCAACAACGCCATCACCGCCACCGGTATCGCTCCGGCCAGCAGCGTCGCGTTGTCATTCAACGCCAACCCGGTAACAATTCGCTCGCCAAATCCGCCCGCGCCGATGAACGCGGCGATGGTCGCGGTGCCGACATTGATCACGGCAGAAGTTTTGATGCCGGCCATGATGGTTGGGCGCGCCAGCGGCAACTCGATATTCATCATCACCATGCGCGGTGTCATGCCGAGCGATGCGGCGGCCTGTTTCATGCCGTGTGAAATCTGCGTGAGGCCGCTGTGGGTGTTGCGCACAATCGGCAACAGCGCATATGCCGCGAGCGCGATGAAGGCCGGGACGATGCCGATTTTTCCGGTCACGGGAATCAGGATCGCCAGCAGCGCGAGCGAGGGAATCGTTTGCAGAACACCGGTGACACCGAGAATAACGGCTTCCGCCGCAGGTTTTCGCGCCGCGAGAATGCCCAGCGGCACGCCGATGGCAACACTTGCCGCCAACGAAAAAAATACCAGCGCCAGATGTTCAAGCGTCAGGCGCCACAAGTCGTTGCCGAACAACTTGTTCCAGAATTGGCCTGCGGTGGTGGCCCCTGTTTCGGGCGCGAGTTCCGCCGCGTTCGATTGGCCTCCCGACACCATCGTCGGCGCGACATTCAAAAACTCTTGAGCCACTTGCGCGAATGATTTCTGCTCCAATTCGGCGGCTGCATTCATGCGCCGCATCGCCTCATCATTGATGCGTCCTTCAAGCTTCATCAACGCCGCCCACGATTTTGGCAAGCGCGCCGGCAAATCAGCCTTGTGCAACAACACCGCATCGTAGCGCGGAAAATATTGCGCATCATCGCTGAGCACTGTCATCTGATACTTGCCGATCTTGGCATCGGTGGAGTAAATATCGATGACATCGACCTGCCGCTGGGCAATTGCATCGTAAGCAAGACCATGATCCAGGCCGCGCAGTGTCTCGAACGGCAACGCGTAGGTTTTTTTCAATCCCGGCCAGCCGTCAGTGCGGCCGATGAATTCCTGCGAAAGTCCCAGCCGCAAATCGGGATGCAATTTAAGATCCGCGAGACGCGTGATTTTTTTGGCACGGGAAAGTTCGCTCGGTATCGCCAGCGCGTAAGTGTTGTTGAAGCCCAGCGGCAGCGAGGCCGCCAACCCGAGCGGGGCGAGTTTTGCATTCAATTCCGCCAATGGCGGCACGCTCTCCAGCTTGAGAATTTCGCGCGCGATGGTGACGGTATATTCCGGATAACTGTCGATGGCCCCCGCCTTCAATGCGCCCAGCAGGATGGCGGTGTTGCCGAGACCCTGACGGTGGGTGACGGCCGCTTCACCGGCGGTGTCGG
>JANLQC010000684.1:0-7054 GCA_031367575.1 Betaproteobacteria bacterium
TTTCAAGGTGCGCGGCCCAAGCAAGGATGAAGTCGGCCTGATGCGTGAAGGCGGCACGCTGGTGAGCTTTATCTGGCCCGCGCAAAATCCGGAATTGATGCAATGGCTCGCCGCGAAAAAAGCCACCGTGCTGGCCATCGACAGCATGCCGCGCATCTCGCGCGCGCAGAAAAATGACGGTCTCTCGTCGATGGCCAATATCGGCGGCTACCGCGCCGTGATCGAAGCGGCGCATCACTTCGGGCGCTTTTTCACCGGGCAAATCACCGCGGCAGGCAAGGTTCCGCCGGCCAAAGTTTTCATCATCGGGGCCGGTGTCGCAGGATTGGCCGCCATCGGTACCGCTTCGGGATTGGGTGCCATCGTGCGCGCCAATGACACGCGCCCCGAAGTGGCGGATCAGATCAAATCATTGGGCGGCGAGTACATTGGCGTCGATTATGTGGAAGAAGGCACCGGTGTCGGCGGCTACGCGAAAGTGATGAGCGAAGGCTTCCAGAAAGCGCAAAAGGACGTGTTCGCGAAACAGGCGAAGGATGTCGACATCATCATCACTACCGCGCTCATTCCCGGCAAGCCTGCGCCCAAACTGATCACCGCCGAGATGGTGCAATCGATGAAGCCCGGCAGCGTGATCGTCGATATGGCGGCCGAGCAAGGCGGCAATTGCGAATTGACCGAGCCCGGCAAAGTGGTGGTGAAACACGGCGTCACCATCATCGGTTACGCCGATTTGCCGAGCCGCTTGCCGCGTCAGGCGAGCACGCTGTACAGCACCAACCTTTGGCGTTTTTCGGAAGACCTGTGCAAAGCCAGGGACGGTGTTTACAACGTCAACATGGACGACGAAGTCATTCGCGGGGCCACGGTGATCAAGCAAGGTGAAATTACCTGGCCACCGCCACCGCCAAAATTGTCCGCAGCACCGGCAGGCACCAAACCCGCAAGCGCCATAATGGCACCCAGCGCCAAAAAGGGTCATGGCCACAAAAACGCGCCGATGGCCGCGCAATCGTTGACGATCATGTTTGCCGTCGCGGCGGCGGTATTCTGGTTCATTGGAGCCTATGCGCCGCCTGCGTTCCTCGGCCACTTCACGGTATTCGTGCTGGCGTGTTTTGTGGGCTACATGGTGGTCTGGAACGTGACACCGGCATTGCACACGCCGCTGATGAGCGTGACCAACGCGATATCGTCGATCATCATCATCGGCGCGCTGGTGCAGATCGCGCCCCCTGCCATGGCAGGCGTCCCAAGGCCCGATGAAATCATTCGCTGGCTGGCCGTCGCCGGCATCGGTTTAACGGCGATCAACATGTTCGGCGGCTTTGCGGTCACGCAGCGCATGCTTTCCATGTTTCGCAAATAAGGGGACGAGAAAATGTCATCAAGCCTCGTCACCGTTGCCTACATCGCTGCCATCATTCTTTTTATCCTGAGTCTGGGCGGACTCTCGAATCCTGAATCTTCGCGGCGCGGAAATCTCTACGGCATGATCGGCATGACCATCGCCGTGCTCGCCACCATCTTCGGGCCACGCGTCACCACGGGTGGCATCAGTTGGATCATCGGTGCGCTGCTGGTCGGCGGCAGCATCGGCATGTACTTGGCCCGCACGGTGCAAATGACGCAAATGCCCGAACTGGTCGCGTTCATGCACAGCATGGTCGGTCTCGCGGCAATGGTGGTCGGCTATGCGAGTTACGTTGACCCGAGCTCCACGTCGGGGTTAAACGGTGCCGAGCAGGCGATTCATCACATCGAGGTCTACATTGGCGTGTTGATCGGTGCCGTGACCCTGTCAGGTTCGGTGATCGCGTTCGGCAAACTCTCCGGCAAGATCGGCGGCAAGCCATTGCTGCTGCCCGCGCGCCACTGGCTGAATTTGATTGGACTGTTGGTGGTGATCTGGTTCGGCCGTGAATTTTTGCACGCGACATCCATCGAGCAAGGCATGACCCCGCTGATCGTCATGAGCGTGATTGCGCTCCTGTTCGGTATCCACATGGTGATGGCCATCGGCGGTGCCGATATGCCGGTGGTGGTGTCGATGCTGAACAGCTACTCCGGCTGGGCGGCAGCCGCGACCGGTTTCATGCTCTCAAATGATTTGCTGATCGTCACCGGCGCATTGGTGGGATCGAGTGGCGCAATTCTTTCCTACATCATGTGTCAGGCGATGAATCGCAATTTCATCAGCGTGATCGCGGGGGGGTTCGGCAGTGGTGGTGGCACCACGCCTGGCGCAGGTGGTGCCGCCGCACCGGCAGGCGAAGTGGTGCCGGTCAGTGCCGTCGAGACCGCCGAGTTATTGAAGGAAGCGAAGAGTGTGATCATCGTGCCCGGCTACGGCATGGCGGTCGCGCAAGCGCAGCACACGGTGTTTGAGATCACCAAATTTCTGCGCGATAAAGGCAAGAACGTGCGCTTCGGCATTCACCCGGTCGCCGGCCGCATGCCGGGCCACATGAATGTGTTGCTGGCCGAAGCCAAGGTGCCTTACGACATCGTGATGGAAATGGACGAGATCAACGATGACTTTCCAAATACCGATGTGACCATGATCATCGGTGCCAATGACATCGTCAACCCCAGCGCGCAGGATGACCCCGGCAGCCCGATTGCCGGCATGCCGGTGCTGGAAGTGTGGAAAGCGAAGACCTCGATCGTGATGAAGCGCAGCATGGCTTCCGGCTACGCGGGTGTCGATAATCCGCTGTTCTACAAGGAAAACAATCGCATGCTGTTTGGCGACGCGAAGAAGATGCTGGATGAGGTGTTGGCGGCGTTGAAGACGGAGTAGTTGTTTGCGTAGATCGCGATTTGGCGGGGCTTGCCGGGCAATATCGCCCCGAGCTTCTTCAGCGAAAATAAACTTGAGCCTGAAACCTTTTGCATGTTTTGCAAATGATCATGTGTTTCAGCGCGCTTCTTGCTGCGCAAATCGGAAAACGTGACTCTGTACACTGTGCCAGTTGCAGCCGCCGCAAAATTACCGCTTCCCAATCAGCGCAACTTGCAACTTGATCTTGTAAGCTTTTCGTTGAGCACTTGACGAAAAGGTTACACGATCAGGCGTTGAAAATGAGGCGCGGCGCGCCTTACCCGCGACCGAAGGCTGCGACGAAGTGCAGGGGTACCTGTTTGCGCGGCCGAGTCCGGCGGAAATTTTCCGGCGTCGATGTGATCGCCGACGCGCATCAACTCGACAACCGAAATCACATTCAGAAAACTGCGCATCCGGAAGTCAATCCACTTCAAACAGCTTGAATCGGTTCTCGCCGGGCACCACATCGAGATAGTCGTCGAAGACGGTGCCGCCATCTCGTTGTTACCAGGCTGGTACCGTGAACGACGCGTCACTTTCGCGCCTGCACCGTCGCCGACACGTGCCCGAACCGCCGTCCATACCAATCCGGACGGTCAACCGCGCGCACGCTGACGCCTTGTTCGCGCGCGGCCTCCAGATCGCGAAACACGCCGGTGACGAAATCGATGAACACCTTCACGCGCGAGTTGCGCCGCTGATTCGGGCGGTACATGAGATTGACGGGTGGCGCGTCCATCATCTCCCAATCGAGCAGCACCGGCGTGAGGCGGCCGCTGGCGAAATGTGCCTGCGCGGAAAGGTCCGATATCCGCCCCACCCCTTCACCGGCCAGAATCGTGTCGAGATTGACATCGCGATGGTTGCTGCTGAGCCAACCATTTACCACCACCGATTCTTCCACTCCTTTGCGTTTGTAACGCCACAGATCGATGACGGTGCCTTCGGGATTGCGAAACGTAAAACAGACATGCCGCTGCAAATCGTTGGGCCGTTGCGGGACACCATTGGCCGCCCAGTAAGCCGGTGACGCGCAGGTAAGCTGGCGGGTTTGCGCAATCACGCGTTGCACGAGCCCGGTATTTGCGGGCCAGCCGAGCAACACGAAAACATCCACCGCACTCGCGTCGATTTCGCTGACGCGGTTCACCACCCGAAGATCGAGTTGAATATCCGGGTAGCGCGCATGAAATTGCGGCAACGCAGGCACGATGCAGTGCTGCGCCAGATGTGACATCGCACCGACCACCAATGCGCCGCGCGGACGTGCGACGGCACCCGTTACCGCCTCATCGGCGGCGGCGATTTGTTCCAGCAATGGCTGGCAGGCCTCAAGATAATTCACCCCATCTGCCGTCAATGTAAGGCCATGTGCGGTGCGCTCGAACAGGCGCGCATCCAGACTCCGCTCAAGGGCGGTGATGAGTTTTGAAATCGCCGGTACGCTGACTTCAAAATGGCGCGCGGCACCGGAGAAACTGCGTTCTTCGGCAGCGCTGACAAAGTATTGCAGGGCACGAAGCTTGTCCATCGCTTGTCCTTCAATGAGGCAACGCCGAAATTGTGCGTTAACTTTTGGTTAAAGGCAATTTTGCCCGTTGGCATATTCCGCAAAAGCGCGCATCAAATTATCGTGTAGCCTCCAAAACACGAAAGGATGATCATGAAAACAAATTTTTCGACCCTGATGGTGGCGCTGGGCCTCGCGGTTGCATCGCTGCCGGTTTTTGCGCAATATCCCGCCAAACCGATCCGGCTGATTGTGCCGTTTTCGGCCGGCGGCGCATCCGATACCGCCGCGCGCACCCTCGGACAAACACTTTCAAAATCGCTCGGGCAGCCGATCGTGATCGAAAATCGCCCCGGTGCCGGTGGCAATCTGGCCGCGCAAGCGGTACTGAATGCGCCCGCCGATGGCTACACGTTGTTGTGGGCGAGTGCATCGATGGTGGCGATTCCGTTCCTGCAAAAATCGGCACCGTTTCAATCGCTCAATGAATTCGCGCCTGTTTCAGTCGTCGGCCGGCTCACCTATTGCATGTTCGTGCCGCAGGGCGTGCCGGCAAAGTCGGTGGGCGAATTCATCGCCTACGCCCGCGCCAATCCGGGCAAGCTCAGCTATGCGAGCGGCTCCCTCGGCGAATTCATGGTGACCGCGCAGTTCATGAAGTCGGCTGGCGTGAGTCTGGAACAAGTGCCTTACAAGGGGGGCGCACAGGCGATGCCTGATCTGATTGCCGGCCGCGTGCATTTGAATTTCGGCCCGTTCGCGGGCGGTTTCCCGCACGTGAGAGACGGCAAATTGCGCATGCTTGCCACGCTGATGCCCAAACGCAGCCCGGTCGCACCCGACGTTCCCACGCTCACTGAGGCGGGCATAAAAAACGTGTCCAGCCCCACCTGGCAAGCGATTTTCGCGCCCCCGAAAACGCCGAAAAATATTGTCGAAAAATTGTCGCGCGAAGTTGCACTTGCGCTCAATGACACCGGGCTGCTCGCGCAATTTGAAAAGCAGGCCGTGCAAGCCGAGGCATCGACACCGGAAGCACTGGCATTGATGGTCACGGAAGATGTTGAGGCGTGGCGGCGGTTTATCAAAGACAACAATGTGCCGCAGGAATAATGATGACCAGCGCAGGAATAATCGCGACATCGAACCATGGCGGGACGCAGGCGTCCGATACGGCCACCCCGGCCGCACTGCTTGAGATGATCGGTGCCAGCTGGATGAGCAAGGTGATTGCGGTCGCAGCGGAACTTCGCATTGCCGACCATCTTGCGGCGGGCGCGCAGTCGGTCCGTGCGCTCGCGGCGGCAACGCAATGTCATCCGCCGTCATTGCATCGTTTGCTGCGCGCGCTGGCAAGCCTCGATTTGTGTCGCGAGCAGGAGGATGGCGATTTCGCGCTGACTCCCTTCGGCGAATTGTTGCGCGCTGACGCGGATCAGGCGGTGGCATCGTGGGCCGTCTGGTGGGGAAAGCATCATTGGCCGACCTGGGGGAATCTTCTCCACAGCGTCAAGACCGGCGACAGCGCGCGCGATCTGGCGACCGGCCAGCAAGGCTACGCGTACATCGCCAACGACCCGAGCGCGGCAGCCGTGTTCAATCGCGCGATGGTCGAGGTGACCCGGCTCATCGCCGATGACGTCGTGCGTGTGCTTGATTTCTCCCGCGCGACACACGCTGTTGATGTCGGCGGCGGACACGGTGTGCTGCTCTCCGCTGTTTTGCGCGCGCACCCGAAACTGCGCGGCACGCTGTTCGATTTGCCGCACGCCCTCGAAGGTGCCGGTGCATTGTTGACGGATGCCGGTGTCGCATCGCGCACTGAATTGGTCGCCGGCAATTTTTTCGAGGCGGTGCCCGGTGGTGCCGATGTCTATTTGCTCAAAAGCATTTTGCACAACTGGAATGACGAAAAGTGCGCCAACATTCTGCGAAGTTGCCGCCGCGCGCTACCGGCACATGCAACGCTCGCGCTGATCGAGCGCATCATGCCCGCACGGATGAGTGTTTCAAAAATCAATCAGGCGGTTGCGCGCGCGGATTTGAACATGCTGGTGGGTTTGGGCGGGCGCGAACGCACCGCCGCAGAATTCACGACGCTTCTCAACGCGTCGGGGTTTCAGGTGACGCGGATTGTTCCGGCCGGGCTGGAGTTCAGTGTGGTGGTGTGCGTGGGCGTCTGGTGACGATCTGTGTTGATGGCTATTTCCGGCAATTGTTCATGGCACAAACATCACCAATACGATATCTGGCGCGCCGTTCCGGGGCATTTCCTTCTGTATGCCGCGCCAGTGCTGGTGTTTATCGCGTCAATTGCGCCACTGCCGGGGCCAGTGCTTCCGGGGCGCGCCCACTCAGGAACGCCGTTGGCGCTTTTGCGATTTGGTGTTCATCATCGCCATCAACATCGCCTCGGTGAAGTCTGCATTCTCCCTTCCAATCTCGCGTTGTTCCTTCAACCAGCGCTTCAGTTCGGTTTCGCTGCGTCCAATTGCCGTCAACTCCTGCCGCAGGATCTTGTTGTCGGCGCGCGCATTTGCGGCCGCCGTATTCAAACCCCGCTGAAGAATGGGTGCGGTCAGCGCACCGCGATAGTCAATGCGGAATTCCTCGCAGGCCATCACATTCAGCAGCACGATTTCATCCTGCAGTTCGTCGAGCTGTTGCCGGAGTGTGCGATTGATCAGCCGCAATTTTTCATCCGCCATGGTGGCGGC
>JANLQC010000221.1:0-1841 GCA_031367575.1 Betaproteobacteria bacterium
ACCCAACCATGATCTCAACCGTTCGTTGGGCAAGGCTGGTCGATTCGCGCCCATCGCCGCGATTGCGCTACGATTTTCAATGATTGTCTTGCGGAAATTCGCGCGTCAGGTTGGCGGCGAACTTGTTTTGATGGTCGCCGCGCCGCACACTCACGCATTTCAACCCCGCAATTCTGCATTCTGTCCGCTTTGCCATTGCCTTCAATCAAAGCGCGCCTAGACTTTCGCCACTCGCTGCGCGCGCCGCGGCAACTGCCGACAATCGAGAAAAAACACGATGAAAATTTGCCCGTTTGTAGCGCTCTGTATCGCAACGATGACGGCCTTGACCGCAACTGCCCAAACGCCCGCCGAGCGCCGCAATGCGCCGCTGGTGGCCACGCAAATGCAGCCGGGCGAAAAAATCATCATTGACGGAAAGCTCGACGATGCGGTGTGGCAGCGCATCGCGCCGATGACGGATTTTTTTGAGTATCGGCCGCGCGATTCGGTGGCCGCGAAATATCCGACCGACGCACGCGTCGCCTATGACAAGCAGGCGCTGTATGTGGCACTCACCGCGCATGACCCCGACATCAGCAAGCTCGATGCACCACTGGTGCGGCGCGACCAGGTGTCGGGCTCGCAAGACCTGTTCGCATTGCACATTGATCCGGTCGGCAGCCGCAAATTCGCGCAGATTTTTCGCGTCAATGCGGCCGGTGCGATCGGCGATGGCTTGTTCAACGAGGACACCACCAACGAAGATTTTTCGCCCGACTTTGAATTCGAGGTGCGCACTTCAACGTTCAAAAACGAAAAAGGCGGCGGCTGGATCGCCGAGTTCCGCATCCCGTTTTCCACCTTGCGCTATTCCGATCCGCCGTCACCAACTTGGAGCATTCAAATCGTGCGCGGGATCTCGCGCGACGAGCAATATCGTTTTGCCAACGGAAAACTTCCGCGCGACTCAAACTGCTTCCTGTGCTACGCGCAAGCGCTGGAAGGCATGCGCGATCTGCCAGCCGGGCGCGAATTCACCTTGACGCCGCAATTGACGTTGCGCCGCACCGCTGACAAAACCAACAACGCCGCGAGCGCGCAGCAGAATAATTTCGTTGCCGGGCTCGATGTGAAATTCCGCCCACGCCCGGATCTGGTGTTCGATGCCACCATCAACCCCGATTTTTCGCAGGTGGAACTCGATACGCCGCAACTCGCCACCAACGCGCAATTCGCGTTGTTTTTTCGCGAGAAGCGTCCGTTTTTTCTGGAAGGCGCGGACATTCTTTCGTCGCCTTTCAACGGGGCGATTTACACGCGCTCCATCAACGACCCGGCCTGGGGTGCGCGCCTCACCGGCCGCAATGAAACCAGCGATTACACGTTTCTGACCGTGCGCGATGACGGCAAAGGTTTCATCCTGCTGCCGGGCCCGCTCAATACCGGCTTCGCGCCGCAGGATACCAAATCGCAGGCGACCATTGGCCGCTATCGCACCAACGCCGGCAACTGGTCGCTCGGCGGTCTGGTCACGGATCGCACCTATGAATCCGCGCCCGGCAAACCGGCCGCGTACAGCCGGGTAGCCGGGGTCGATTTTGTGTGGCGGCCGCAAGCGGAGCTGCGGGTGCGCGGACAATTGCTGGGCTCCTTCACGCACGACCCGCGCAACCAGCGCGAGGTGCCGGACAATGATCGCGCGGCGTTGGTGGATTACAACTGGCGCGATCCGCAATGGAATTTTGCCGGCGGCATTGAACAGGTGGGCAAAGGCTTTCGCGCCGACAACGGTTTTTTCAGTCAGGCCGGTTATCTGAATGCGTATCAGGAATTCCAGCGCAAATTTTCCGAGATCGGCC
>JANLQC010000028.1:0-12203 GCA_031367575.1 Betaproteobacteria bacterium
CCAGCCATTTGTGCGCCGAACGGCGCGCCAGTGCTTGAGCTTACGATAGTGGTCACGATTGTTTTGCCGCGCGCGCAAACGCGTCGATCATTGGCTGGATGCGCTCGCGTTTGAGTTTCAACGCCGCGCGATTGACGATCAGGCGGCTCGAAATCGGCATGATGTCTTCCACTGCCACGAGGTGATTGGCCTTCAATGTATTGCCGCTCGAAACAAGATCGACAATGGCATCCGCGAGACCGGTGATTGGGGCCAATTCCATCGAGCCGTAAAGCTTGATGAGATTCACGTGCATCCCCTTGGCGGCGAAATGCTCGCGCGCGACTTGCACAAATTTGGTTGCCACATTGAGTCGCGCGCCGCGCTTGACGGCCGCCGCGTAATCGAAGCCCTCGCGCACCGCCACCATCATCCGGCATTTGCCGATTGCCAAATCGAGCGGCTGATAGAGTCCGCCGCCGGCATGCTCCAGCAACACATCCTTGCCGGCAATGCCAAGGTCGCCGGCACCGTATTGCACGTAGGTCGGCACGTCGGAGGCCCGCACGATCACGAGGCGCACATCCGCGCGGTTGGTGTTGATAATGAGCTTGCGCGATTTTTCGGGATGATCATGCGGCGTAATGCCGGCCGCCGCCAGCAGTGGCAGCGTTTCATCGAAAATTCGCCCTTTTGACAGCGCGATGGTGAGAAACTGGCTCATGACATCACGCGCAACGCTCAATGTCGGCACCGAGCGCGATCAGCTTTTTCTCGATGTGATCGTAGCCGCGGTCCAGATGATAAATTCGGTCTATGGTGGTTTCGCCTTTCGCCACCAACCCCGCGATGACGAGGCTCGCCGACGCACGCAAATCGGTCGCCATCACCGTCGCACCGGTCAACCGCTCGACGCCATGGACGATCGCGGTATTGCCTTCGATATCAATCTTTGCTCCCAGACGCACCAACTCCTGCACATGCATGAAGCGGTTCTCGAAAATGGTTTCGGTCACCAGTGCGGTGCCGGTGGCGATGGTGTTGAGTGCGATGAATTGCGCCTGCATGTCGGTCGGGAAGGCGGGGTAGGGTGCGGTACGAATGTTGATCGATGTGACGCGCTGATGCATTGAGATATCGATCCGCTCGGCGGTGCAGGTGATCGAGGCCCCGGCGTCGCGCAACTTTTCAAGCACGGCATCGAGCGTGCCGGGCCCGGCATTCAGCAGGCGGACGTCACCGCCGGTGGCCGCAACCGCCGCGAGAAAGGTACCGGTCTCGATCCGATACGGCATGACCGCATGTTCCGCACCGTGCAATGCATTGACGCCGACAATGGTGATGGTATCGCTGCCGTGCCCGCGAATATCCGCGCCCATCCTGATCAGGCATTCGGCGAGATCGATCACCTCGGGTTCGCGGGCGGCATTTTCCAGCAACGTTTTTCCGTCGGCAAGTGTCGCCGCCATCATCAAATTCTCGGTGCCGGTCACGGTAACGGTATCCATGAAGATTCGTGCGCCCTTGAGTTTTTTCGCCGTCGCGAGAATGTAGCCGGCCTCGATTTTGATGGTCGCACCCATCGCTTCCAGCCCTTTGATGTGCAAATCCACCGGGCGCGCACCGATCGCACAGCCACCCGGCAATGAAACCTTGGCTTCGCCAACGCGCGCCACCAGCGGTCCGAGCGCCAGAATTGAGGCGCGCATGGTTTTCACCAGATCGTATGGTGCGAAAGGATTGCCCAGCGCGCCGGCGTTGAGCGTGACGATTTCGCCATCACGCCTCTCGGCAACACCCATCTGCGCCAGCAATTTCAGCATCGTGCCGATATCGTTCAATTGAGGCACGTTGCGCAAGGTTAGCGTATCCGGCGTGAGCAGGGCGGCGCACAGGATCGGCAGTGCGGCGTTTTTCGCGCCGGAGATGCGAACATCACCGCGAAGCGGATTGCCGCCTCGTATTTTTAGCTTCTGCATTGAGGAGGACTTGAGTTAATTGACGGGATGAAGCGACCACTCAGCGGGCGTGAGGGTCTGCATCGATAGGGCGTGGATTTCTTCGCGCATGCGCTCGCCCAGCGCGCCATAGACAATCTGGTGGCGCTGGACGCGCGATTTTCCGGCGAACGCCTCGGACACGATCACCGCCTGAAAGTGTGCGCCGTCGCCTTCTATTGCCAAATGCGGGCAATCGAGTTTTTCGCGGATGTAACGTTCAATGGCTTCGGGGGTGACCATGGTGCGGGATCCAATTGGCAACTATTGCCTGAGTTTGTACCCCGATTTTAGCAAGTAAAGGGTGACTGCCGAAAGGCATAAAAATGACCCTGCCGTGACCGATAGCGAAAGCGCCAGCGAAACATCGGATTTGCCGAAAAACCCATAGCGAAAGCCGTCGATCATGTAGAAGAACGGATTGAGGTGCGAAATGCCCTGCCAGAACGACGGCAATGAATGGATCGAATAGAACACGCCGGAGAGAAAGGTCGCCGGCAGGATGATGAAATTCTGGAACGCGGCCAATTGGTCGAAACGGTCGGCCCAAAGCCCGGCGATGATGCCCATCACTGCGAGCAAGCCGCTGCCCAGCAGCGCAAACACGACGATGACGGCAAGGTTGTGTAGCGGAATGTGGGTCGTAAAAATGCCCATCGCAAACACCCCCAACCCGACCGCCAACGCGCGCACCACGGCGGCAATCAGGTAAGCACCGTAGTAATCCCAATGCGACAGCGGCGGCAACAGGATGAACACAATGCTGCCGGTGATTTTTGACTGGATCAATGACGACGAGGTATTGGCGAACGCGTTTTGCAGCATCGTCATCATGGCCAGGCCAGGCACCAGAAATTGATCATAAGTGACGCCGGGAAACGCCGCGTTGCTGGCCGACATGACGTGCGCAAAAATCAGCAAATACAGCATTGCCGTCAATACTGGGGCGGCAATGGTTTGGAAGGCGACCTTCCAGAAGCGCAGAACTTCCTTGTATAGCAGTGTTTGAAATCCACTCATCGATGCATCAACTTGACGAATACTTCTTCAAGATCGGGTTCGGTCACTTCGAGATTCGTGATATGCGCGCCGCCATTTCGCAGTTGCGCGAGCCGCGTTTCCACGTCCGCGTAATCGTGAATCTCGAAACAATGCCATTCACCGTCCTGCTTGGTACGGTTCGTCAGCATGGCGGCGGGCAATGCGCCTTCCAGCTTGACGCGCAGTACCCGTTCTGAAAACGCGTTCAGCAAATGTTGAGTGGTGTCCATTGCAATAATTTTGCCTTGTTTCATCATGGCAATGCGCGAACACAATTGCTGCGCTTCTTCGAGGTAGTGGGTGGTCAAAAGTATCGTGTGTCCGACCGCATTCAACTCGCGGATAAAAGTCCAAAGCGTCTGTCGCAACTCGACATCCACGCCGGCCGTCGGCTCGTCGAGCACAATCACCGGTGGCCGATGCACCAGCGCCTGCGCCACCAGCACGCGACGTTTCATGCCGCCGGAAAGTTGGCGCATGTTGTTATCGGCCTTGTCGGTCAATGAGAGTTTGGCGAGCAGTTCGTCGATCCATGCATCGAGTTTGGCACTGCGCGGGATGCCGAAATAACCGGCCTGAAAACGCAGCGTTTCACGCACTGAAAAAAACGGATCGAAGACGATTTCCTGCGGGACAATGCCCAGTGCGCGCCGGGCTTCGCGATATTCAGTGACAACATCGTGCCCCATGACCTTGAGCGAACCGGCCTGTACACGCGTGAGTCCGGCCAATGCCGTGATCAACGTGGTCTTGCCGGCACCGTTGGGGCCAAGCAGCGCAAAAAATTCGCCCGGTTTGACGCTGAGCGAAACGCTGTCCAGCGCGGTCAATTTTCCGTAGCGTTTTTCGACACCTTGAACATCGATCGCGGGGGTCACCGGCGCACCTCTTCGAATGCGGTGATCCGGCGCGGGACTATGCGACCGGCGGGCAAGGAGATTGCTGGCTCGATTGAGACAACGGATCCTGCGAGGCGTGTTGCGAAGCGTGTTGGGAAGGACAGTGAATCAACTGATCGACGCCGTACAATTCCGCCAATGAAACGAGATTGGGCGGCAAGTGGATGTAGCGCAATGCTTTGTCGAGTCTCAGTGCTTCGCGCCGCCAGTGCAGCAATAACGCGACGGCGGATGAATCGACTTCCGTGACACTGGAAAAATCGATGGCGAGGTATTCCGGGAGGTCTTTTTGCCGGGAATACGCGGCTGATTCCTCGATCAGGCGCGGCATGCTCGCAAAATTGAGCGCGCCCTCAATTTTCAGAACGGTACCGACCACGGTGCTTGTTTGCATCGAATCCATCGCCGGGTTATTTCTTGGCCGCGTTCTTGGCGTTGCGCTCGCCAAGCGACTTGATCAGGCCATCGATTCCTGATTTCTGGATTTCGGAATTGAATGAGCTGCGGTAATTGGTGACAAGTGAGACGCCGTCAATCAGCACGTCGAAAACCTTCCAGCCGTCTTTACTCTTCTCAAGGCTGTAGTCGATCGGTATTGGTTGACCGCCCGGCTGAATGACGTTGGTCTTGACCACCACTTCGGTTTCGGTCGCGGCGACTTTCAACGGTTTCACGTCAATGGTCTGATTGCGATACTGCGATAGAGAGGTCGAGTAGGTGCGCAGCAGGAGAGTGCGGAAGCCGTCGATGAGCGATTTCTTCTGTGCATCACTGGCGTCGCGCCAATTGCGGCCCACCGCCAATTGCGTCATACGAACGAAATTGAAAAACGGAATGATTTTTTCTTCCGCGAGCTTTTCGATTTTTTGCGCGTTGCCGGCCTGCAAGTCCTTGTCGCCCTTGATGGCGGCGAGAATTTCACCGGTGCTGCGGCGCACGAGTTCGTCAGGCGCCTCCTGCGCATGCACGGAAAGTCCGCTTAGCGCGGCCGTAAAAGCAAAGGCAAAGGCAAAAATGATTTTCTTGAACATGGGAACCGCTTATAAAAAAGTGAACGGACTGAATTATTACCGTGACACGGTGCCGAAACAACAGAATTGGCAACTAACGTCTGAACAGGATTAACGGTACCGGCGGGAAAAAGTTTACTGCCTATTTTTTCTTTTCCGCCGCAGGTTCCGTTGCACCCTCGGCGGCCTTGCCAAACATCATCTGGCCGATCAGGCGCTCCAGCACCACAGCCGATTGCGTCAACGTGACGCGGTCGCCGTTTTGCAGACTTTTATCGTCGCCGCCTGCGTCAAAGCCGATATAGACTTCGCCCAGCAATCCGGAAGTGAGAATCGAGGCGCTCGTATCCTTGGGAAATTTGTAGCGCTTGTCGAGCGTCAGCGTCACCGACGCTTGAAATTTGTCATTGTCGAAGACGATATTGGAAACGCGCCCGACCAGCACGCCGGCGCTTTTTACCGGTGCCTTCGGTTTCAGGCCGCCAATGTTTTCGAAGCGCGCTTCCACCGTGTAGGTTTCGGTCACCCGTTCCGACCCCAGATTACCCACACGCAGTGCCAGTATCAGTAGCGCGGTGATACCCATGAGCATGAATATGCCGACCATCAAGTCGATGTTTTTGCGTTCCATCAGTGAATACCTCTAAGCATGAATGCGGTAAGAATCAGATCCAGCAACAAGACCGTCAAAGCTGCCGTGACCACGGTGCGCGTGGTGGCGCGTGACACGCCTTCCGCCGTCGGCTCGGCATCGAACCCCTCAAAGGTGGCGATGATCGATACGGCGATACCGAACACGACGGATTTAACGAAGCCGTTCAAAATATCATAGCGAAAATCCACCGCCGCCTGCATATTGCTCCAGAACACGCCGGGATCGATATCGATCAAAACCACACCCACGATATACCCTCCGAAAATACCCGTCGCGGAGAATAGCGCCGCCAGCAACGGCATGGAAATGACGCCTGCCCAGAAGCGCGGTGCCACCACGCGGGCAATCGGATCGATGGCCATCATGTCCATCGCCTTCAATTGCTCGGTCGCTTTCATCAAGCCGATTTCGGCGGTAATGGCGGAACCGGCGCGACTGGCGAACAGCAATGCTGCCACCACCGGCCCGAGTTCGCGCACCAGTGACAGCGCGACCAGCATGCCCATCGTTTCCGCAGCACCGTACCGTTGCAGGGTCTCGAATCCCTGCAGGCCCAGCACCATGCCGACGAACAATCCAGACACCATGATGATGACCAGCGACATCACGCCGACAAAGTAAATTTCCCGAACGATCAGTCGGTAGCGACGAAAGCTGACGCGGGAGGCCAACAGCACCAGCCAGAAAAAGCGCGCCATTGCGCCGCCTCTCCAAAGCGTTTCGACCCCACGGTGGCCAAGATTGCGGACGGCACGGATCATGATGATGCGTTCGGTTGCGCCAATCCCAAATCATCGGAATAGGCGCTGGCCGGATAGTGAAATGGTGTCGGACCATCCAGCTCGGCGTGGACGAATTGCCTGATAAAGGGTTCCTCGGTCTGGCGGATTTCGTCCGGCGTACCGTGGCCAACGATTCGTCCATCGGAGATGAAATACAGATAGTCAACAATTTGCAGCGACTCAACCACATCGTGGGTGACCACAATCGAGGTGGCACCGAGCGCATTGTTGAGGCGCCGGATGGTTTGCCCGACCACCGCAAGCGAAATCGGGTCGAGGCCGGCAAACGGCTCGTCGTACATGATCAGCATCGGATCCAGTGCCACCGCGCGCGCCAAAGCGACCCTGCGGGCCATGCCACCGGACAATTCCGACGGAAACAGCGCTGCCGTCCCGCGCAAACCGACCGCGTTCAATTTCATCAACACCAGATCGCGAATCATGTCTTCAGGCAAGTCGGCATGTTCGCGAAGCTGAAACGCGACGTTTTCAAACACCGTCATATCCGTGAACAGCGCACCGAACTGAAACAGCATGCCCATCTTGCGGCGCATGGCATACATGGCCTCAGGGGCAAGCGTGCCGACATCCTGACCATTGACCATCACTCTACCCCTCGAGGCGAGCAATTGTCCTCCGATCAGCCGCAGCAGCGTGGTTTTCCCGCAACCCGAGCCCCCCATGATGGCGACAACTTTCCCTTTCGGCACGCTCAAGCTGATGCCTTTCAGGATGGCGCGCTTGCCATATGCGAAATCAACGTCGGCGATTTCGACCAGCGGAGGAGGATTGGTTGAATTCAAGGTGAGAATTTGATTGTTGTTGTTGTTCCGAAGGTGCGCGCGCGGAAGTCGCAGGCGATGGCGACCGGGGAAAGCGCGATTTATTTGCGCCACTGGTGTTGATTTTAACATCCGCACCTGTTGATCGACACCGTAGTGCAGGAAACCTCACCGAAAAAACGTGTTTGCGCCAGGAGGCTTCAATGCCGACCTGTCGCCGACCGGTCCATGACCGCGTCGCCTGCGTCAAGTTCGCGGACTTGACGCAGGGACTCACTATAATCGCATTATGTCGATGCCCGAACAAAAATTCCGCCTCTCCTCAGCATGGATGTAAAGCCCGCACTTCTGATCGTCGATGACGATCCATTGATCGGCGAAAGCCTCGCGTTCGCCTTGTCCGGTGAGTTCGATGTGCGGGTGCGTGAGTCGCGCGCGGACGCGATGCAGTTGCTCAGGGACGGCGCGTTCCATCCGGTCATTGCGCTGATTGATCTCGGATTGCCGCCGATGCCCAATCTGCCGACGGAAGGATTCAAATTGGTCAACGATCTGCTGGCCTGGTCACGTGACATTCGCATCATGATCCTGTCGGGGCAAAACGAAGAGTCCAATGCGCGCCGCGCGCGCGCGCTCGGCGCGGCGGATCTGGTGCCAAAACCGTGTGACCCGGCGCGCCTGAAAATCCTGTTGCGCGCCGCCCTCAAGGTGCGCGAAGTGGATGTTCCGCAGAATCCGGATGAGGCGGCGCATAACCTCATCGGCGACAGCCCGCCGATGCGAAAACTCAAGAGCCAGATTGATTTGTACGCGACATCGGCGTTCCCGGCGCTGATCGAAGGCGAATCCGGCAGCGGCAAGGAGCGCGTGGCCGCGGCGCTGCATTACCTGAGCGCACGTGCGAAGCGGCCATTTCTGGCGCTCAATTGCGCCGCCATTTCGGCAAACCTGGTCGAACCGACACTGTTTGGTTACGCCAAAGGTGCATTTACCGGTGCCACCGGTAACAAGGCCGGTTATTTTGAGGATGCAGGCGATGGCACTTTGTTTCTCGACGAAATCGGTGAATTGCCGCTTGATCTTCAACCCAAGCTGTTACGCGTATTGGAGAACGGTGAATTCCAGCGAGTCGGTGAAACGCAATCGCGGCGATCCAATGCGCGGATCATCGCTGCAACCAACCGCGACCTGCGCGCCGAAGTGAAGGCGGGACGGTTTCGTGCCGATCTTTATCACCGGCTGTCGGTATTTCCCTTGCGAGTGCCGCCGTTGCGGGAGCTTGGCGAAGACAAAATCAAATTGCTGGAACACTATCGCAATGCATACTCTGCAAATCAAGGTGGCAAGCCGTTTGTTTTTGATCAATCGGCGCACGCGGCATGGCTCGCCTACGGTTTTCCCGGCAATGTCCGCGAACTCAAGAATATCGTGATCCGGCTGACCGCGAAATACGCTGGATATGCGGTCGGCATCGCCGATTTGCATGCGGAGTTTGAACTTTTTGCCGCCACAGAGCCGGCGTCGGTTGACCGCGCCGTGTCAGGAAGTGTTGGTTCTGGCGATTCGACACGGACGCCTTCGCAGGAGATCGAATCCCAGCCGGTATTCAATCTGGCCGCCACCCTCGCGGCAATTGAACTGCAATATATCGACGCCGCCATCGAGCTTGCCAAAGGCAACATGTCGCAAGCCGCGCGCCTGCTCGGCGTATCGCGTTCAACCTTGTATAGCCGCCTTGATACGCTGCGACCGGGAACGGCGGTCGGGCAGGATGCGGGATAGCCCAAGGTAGCGCCGATTGATTCCCGCGCGGGACGCGCACGTTTGATTTGGCTGATCTGCGCCGCTGCAAAATTTCGCCACCGCGGGGGCATGGTGAAAATTTGCGCCTTGCATCCCATCCCGAATCAAGGAACGAGACTTCGCGGGGAATTAATCGGCGCTTTCCAATCAGCGCGATGCTAAACTCTCCGCCACTTCTCGCGCAAATTCGGAAACGTCTTACATGACGATTTACCTAGAGCATTTCGGGCTCAACGAAGCCCCGTTCAAGATTACCCCACACACGGAATTTTTTTTCGCCGGTGCCAATCGCGGCGAAACGCTGGAAGCGCTCATTTACGCCATCACCAGCGGTGAAGGCTTGGTCAAGGTGACGGGTGAAGTGGGGGCAGGAAAAACGATGCTGTGCCGGGTCTTGATGGAACGATTGCCCGATACGGTCGAAACCATTTATCTCGCGGTACCCTCGCTGTCGCCCGATGAGATGCTGGCAACCATAGCCGACGATCTTGCCGTGGATGCGCATGGCGGCAACACAACCAAACTGATTCGCGCGCTGCAAGAACGCCTGATCGCCACCCACGCGGCGGGCAAACAGGTGGTCGCGCTGATCGACGAAGCGCACGCGATGCCGCTTGAAACGCTTGAAGAAATCCGCCTGCTTTCTAACCTCGAAACCAGCCACGACAAGCTGATGCAAATCGTATTGTTCGGTCAGCCCGAACTGGATCAGCACTTGATGCTGCCGCACATGCGCCAGTTGAAAGAGCGGATCACCCATAGTTTTAACCTGTTGCCGTTGCCCGCGCGCGATATCAAGGACTATCTCGATTTCCGTCTGCGCGCCGCCGGATACAAAGGCCCGAACCTGTTTTCCCAGGAGGCATTGAAGCTGATCGCGGAAGCGTCGGAGGGGCTGACGCGGCGCATCAATATTTATGCCGACAAAACCCTGCTCGCCGCCTATGCCGACAATACCCACACCGTCACACCGGATCATGTACGCGCCGCCATCAGCGACACGCAGATCGTGTTGCCGGGCAAGGGCGGCGGGCGCAAGATTTGGGCTGCCGTGGCGGCGTCCTTGCTGCTTGGAGGCGCGGGCGGGTTTATTGCCGGTCGCATGTCCGCACCGATTGGATCGGTACTCACAGGCCAAAGCGCGTCGGTCATCGACCCGCTGGCGATAAAAAACATCAAAACTCAAGCGGAAAAAACTGTCGTCGTCAGTGAAAAACTGTCGGACGCGGCACCAGGTTTGCCAACTGCCGCCGCGATGTCGCCAGCGGGCGCATCGGCAACAATTCCGTCAACGCCAAGCGAAACCAGGAATAGTCCGGCGACAAACGCACCGTCACTTTCTCCCGGCGCGCCAGTTACGCCGTTGACCGACGTTGCCGTGACCATTGGCACCGGATCCGGCAGCAAACCCGCATTGCCCGAAACGCAAACACGGACTTCCGCAGACTGGCTGCAGACACGAATGGACGCCGATGCAACACGATTGTCCGGGTTGCCGGCCAATCGCTATTCGATTCAATTGATGACTGCGGACTCGCGCGAGAAATCCGCCATCGAAAATTTCCTGCGTATCGCCAGCCGCGAATTGAGTCCGGATCGCATAATGATCTTCCCTTCGGGCAGTGCGGATAATCCCCGAGTTAGTGTGCTATACGGCAACTTCGTCGAGCGTAGCGATGCGTCAGAGGAAATGCTTCGGCTTCCGGCCAAACTGAGCAAATTCCGGCCCTATCTGAGAACAGTCGGTGCGATTCGCGAGGATTTGCGCCCTCGCGGAGGTTGATTGGCAGGTTGCTTGCCAAAACGTGGCTTGATAGTCGCGAGGTTGTCCAATCCACAACTAAAGTTATTTTTGCACAATACCGTCCAACCCATTGCTTTTATTGGCTAATCCTTCTATAAAGTCAATTGGAGAACGCGCAACGCAATAACAGTTTCAA
This sequence comes from Betaproteobacteria bacterium, assembly GCA_031367575.1. Taxonomy (GTDB): domain Bacteria; phylum Pseudomonadota; class Gammaproteobacteria; order Burkholderiales; family Usitatibacteraceae; genus UKL13-2. The sequence goes on from JANLQC010000028.1 coordinate 10,889, forward strand.
TCGCGCCGTTTATTGGCGAGAAAATTTGCGTCGATGCGATCAATACCTTCAGTCAAGAGGGAAAAGGAATTAAAGGGAATTCGCGAACCATGACGTTGCCGCCAATCCATGTCACAAAAATTCAACCGCAAATTGTTTCGGCGAAATGTCGCATTTACCACGGGGTCGCCGCCGCTTTTTGCACAATCGTACTCGTGAGTTGCGGAACCCAGCCGGTTGCACGCATCGACGGCCACTTACAGGGCGATGCCGCGCTCCCCGCAAAGGCGCAAACGACAAGTTCCGCGATCAGTGTGGTGCCTGATCCGGTACGCCAAGTGCCGCTTCCCCCACCCCCGCGTCCCCGCGTCGATGAATTGAAGTATTCGGTCACGGTCAAGGATGTGCCGGTCCAAGAACTGATGTTCGCCATCAGCCGCGACACCAAGGCAAATATTGATATTCATCCCGGAATCGAAGGCCGAGTGACATTGAACGCCATCGACCAGACGTTGAAACAAATCCTGACACGCGTATCAAAACAGGTCGATATGCGCTGGGAACTTGATGGCCCGAATATCGTCGTCAGGCCCGATTCACCGTATCTGAAAATCTACAAGGTGGATTATGTCAACATGACACGCGACTCATCGGGAACCATCGGCGTGCAGACGCAAGTTGTCGGTCCCGCTGGCGTCGCCGGTGGCGGCGGCGCGGGCCAGAATAGCTCCCAAATCCGTTTGGATAACGTTTCCAAGAACCGGTTCTGGGAAAATCTGGAAAAAAATATCCGCGATATCCTGCGCGACACCGATAAATTGCTGCCGGAGGGAAGCTCCGAGACGGTCGTGCAAAATCGTTCGCAGGGCGTGACAGCCTCGACCCGGCCGCAGACAACCGCGCAGCGACGTGCCGGTGCGGCGGGAACTGCATCGACGCAAACCAGCATTACCGGCCCCGGCGTCACCGATTCGCAGGCGGCACAGGAGTCGGTTTCGCAAACGCTTACGTTCCGTGAAGCCGCCTCGATCATTGTCAATCCCGAGACCGGCACGCTGGCGGTTCGGGCCACTTCCCGCCAGCAGGAAAAAGTGTCGGAATTCATTGAACAAATTGGCGGCTCGGCGCGACGGCAGGTGCTTATCGAAGCGACAGTGGTTGAAGTCGTGCTAAACGACAATTACCAGTCAGGGGTGGATTGGTCGGCGCTTGGGCTGCAGGGTCTTGGCTACACCATCAAACAAAACCTGACGGGTGCAAACCTCACCGAATCGCCGTTCTTTTCCATTCAATACCGAAATCCCAACGCTGCCGCCGGCGGCGATATCAGCAGCAC
>JANLQC010000042.1:0-1626 GCA_031367575.1 Betaproteobacteria bacterium
GGATTTCCCGGCGGGCTCGGTTGAAGTTTTTTTACGCATGGCCATAAAAATTTGAGTGGAATTGCGTTGCAATCAGGCAGCCGGGGAGTCCGGTATCGCCACGCATTTGTCGGCGTTGATGCGGATAAACACCTTGTCGCCTATCGGCGTACGCAGCGACGGATGCGCCTTGGCGAGAAGGGTACGGTCGCCGACTTTGATCTGGAAATCGAGGTACTCGCCAAGAAAAACTTTCGCGTCCACAATGCCGTGAAAGCTATTGGTACCCTCGTAGGCATGCTCGGCGAGTTCGACATCCTCCGGGCGAAGCGACAACACCACTTTGTCGCCCGCGCGCAGCACGTCGGCACTGCTCGCCGCCAATTTGCCGATGGGCGACTCCACCACATAGCGGCCCGGCTCCGCTTCCACAGAGGCAATCGTTGCCTCGAGAAAATTGGTGGTACCGACAAAGTCGGCCACAAATTTATTGCGTGGGCGTTCGTAAATATCGCGCGGCGAGCCAATTTGCATGATCCGGCCTTCGTTCATCACGGCAATTTCGTGCGACAAGGCGAGTGCCTCGCTTTGATCATGCGTGACATAGACAGTGGTGATCTGCAATTCCCGCTGCAGGCGCTTTAACTCGAAACGCATTCGTTCACGCAATTTGGCATCAAGATTTGACAGCGGCTCATCCAGCAACAACAGTGCCGGCTCCATTGTCAGCGCACGCGCCAGCGCCAGGCGCTGCTGCTGGCCCCCGGAAAGTTTGGTTGCCTCGCGATCAGCCAGTTGATCGAGATCGACCACCGTCAACACGCGCATCACTTTGTCGCGGATTTCTTTTTTGCTGTATTTTTTGCTGCCGACTTCAAGCGGAAACGCCGCGTTCTGGAAAACATTCATGTGCGGCCAGATGGCATAGGACTGGAACACCATCCCAAACGTGCGCTTGTTCGGCGCAACAAAAATATTGTCTGCTGACGAGTAAACAACGCGGCTATCGACCTTGATTTCGCCCGCACGCGGTTTTTCCAGACCGGCAATCGAGCGCAATGTCGTCGTTTTTCCACAACCTGAGGGCCCGAGAAGCGTAAACAGTTTGCCTTCGGGCACCTCAAAGGTCACATCCTGTGCGGCCTTGACGATCTGTCCGCGGTCATTGGGATACTCGGTAAAAAGCGCTTTTACGCTAAGCATGCAGAACCTCTTGTTGTTTCATTTTCATTCCCGTCATTCTTCTTTGACGCCAAATTTCTTGCCCAATACCTGCGCAATCAGCACCAGTATGAACAGGGCGATGATAAACATTACGCCAAGTGCGGATAGCTCAACGTACTGTCCGTTTTCCCACAGTTCCCAGATCACGATCGACACCACTTCCGTGCCCGGGCTGTAAAGCAATATGGAGGTCGACAGCTCGCGAATTGACACGATCACGATATAAATCCAGCCCGCGACCAAGCCTGGTTTCATCAGCGGCAAAATAATCCGGCGGAACATCGTGAACCACGACGCACCGCTCATTGCGGCGGATTCCTCAAGCTCCTTGTGTATCTGCAACATGGTCGTCGTGTTGTAGCGCAAACCATAAGGCAGGAAGCGCGTGATATACGCAATGAACATGATCCAGATGGTGCCGTA
>JANLQC010000044.1:0-2361 GCA_031367575.1 Betaproteobacteria bacterium
TGCGCTCCACCCATCCTGCGCCGTGTTTTGGCAGGCATAATTTCAGTGGGGGACAAATCAGAAAGCGATCAGATCCGCTATTTCGCGCAGCGAACCCACCACGTAATCCGGCACCACACCGAGTGCTTCAACCGGCGCACCCGCGCGATTCACCCAGAACACGGTGAAGCCGAACGCTTTGGCACCGGCGGCGTCCCAGCCGTTGCTGGAGACAAAGCCGATACGGTCGGGTACGGTCTGCAATCGATCGACCGCCAGTTGATAGACGCGCGGATCGGGTTTGAAAATGCCGACGGCATCCGCACTCAACACCGCATCCAGCAACGTTTCCAAATCGTTGTGTTTGACGGCCGCGTTCAACATCTCCGGCGCGCCGTTGGACAGAATGGCGAGTTTTCGCGGCGGTTGCATTTTCTTCAATTGATGCAAGGTGTCGAGCGCATCGTCGAACGGCTGCAAGGTTCGATAGGCCTGATTCAGTTCCGTCAACGCGCGCTCGGTGTAAGCCAAGTCGAGTGCCTCACAAGCAACTTTCAGCGCGTCAGCCGTGACCAAATTGAAATCCACATAGCGCCCCATCAAACTTCGCAGCCACGTGTATTCAAGCTGCTTGGTTCGCCACAATTGCGATAGCGCCTGCCCTTTGCCGGGGAAAAGCACTTCGCATTTGGCGACGACCGAATGCACATTGAACAGTGTGCCGTAGGCATCGAACACCAGCGCATCGAGTTGAAGCATGGTTAAAACCTTTTTTTGAGGTCGGTCATGTTGCAGTCGTTTTCTATCCGCCAGAATACGCGCTTGTCACTTCCAATGGTGAAAGTCCCATGACACGTTCCCTCAACTTCGATTTCCCCTACCCCTCACAACGCATGCCGGTGATGGCGAAAAACATTGTCGCGACTTCGCAACCGCTGGCCGCACAGGCGGGCTTGCAGATGATGCAGGCGGGCGGCAACGCGGTTGATGCGGCGATTGCGGCGGCAATTACCCTCACCGTTGTTGAGCCCACCAGCAACGGCATCGGCTCGGATGGGTATTGCATTTTGTGGGACGGGAAATCGTTACACGGGCTGAATGCCTCGGGCCGCTCACCAGCGGCGTGGACGCCGGACTATTTCGATAAAAAATATCCGGGGCTCGCAACGCTTCCGGTGCGCGGCTGGGACAGCGTTAGCGTGCCGGGAGCGGTGTCGCAATGGGTGGAGTTGTCGAAAAAATTCGGCAAACTGCCGTTTGAAAAATTATTCGCCCCCGCGATTCACTACGCGCGCGACGGGCATATGGTCTCGCCGATCACTGCCGTCAGCTGGGCGCGGCAGGCGGAGATGTTGAAGGATCAAGCCGATTTCGTGCGCGATTTCACGCCGCAGGGGCGCGCGCCAAACGCGGGCGAGAAATGGACTCTTCGCGGCCAAGCGGAAACGCTGGAAGAGATCGCCGCGAGCCACGGTGAATCGTTTTATCGCGGCAATCTCGCCGCAAAAATTGCCGCGCATTCGCGTGCCGGCGGCGGCGTCATGTCCGAGGCGGATTTGGCCAATCACCGCGTCGATTGGGTCGGCACGATTCATATGGATTACCGCGACGTACGATTGCACGAGATTCCACCCAATGGGCAAGGCCTCGCGGCGTTGCTCATGTTGGGCATTCTCGAAAATTTCGACTTGGCGGGCATGCCGGTCGATTCCACTGACAGCGTGCATCTCCAGATTGAGGCGATGAAACTCGCGTTTGCGGATGCATACCGATACATCGCCGATTCGGCGTACATGGATGTGGCGGTTTCATCCTTGCTCGACAAAAAATATCTCGCCGCGCGCGCAAAATTGATTCGCAAAGATGTCGCCGGCCAACCGGTGTTCGGCATGCCGCAACACGGCGGCACGGTGTATCTCACGACGGCGGACGCGAGCGGCATGATGGTCAGTTTCATCCAATCCAATTACATGGGATTTGGTTCGGGAGTGGTGGTGCCGGGCACCGGCATCTCGATGCAAAACCGCGGCCATGGATTCGTGCGCACGGCGGGACACCCCAATTGCGTCGCACCGAACAAGCGCCCGTTCCAGACCATCATCCCCGGCTTCCTCACTGATCATCAAAACAAACCGCTGATGAGTTTTGGCGTGATGGGCGGCCACATGCAACCGCAAGGTCACGCACAAATGGTGGTCCGCATGATCGACCATCAGCAAAATCCGCAAGCCGCCAGCGACGCGCCGCGCTGGATCGTGAACCCGGATTTTTCAATCGGCCTTGAGCCCGGTTTCAGCGCGCAAACGGTTGACGCGCTCGCCCAACGCGGCCACAAAATCGCGGCCGCCGAAGCGGTGAATTTTGCGTATGGCGGCGCGCAGT
>JANLQC010000156.1:0-2947 GCA_031367575.1 Betaproteobacteria bacterium
GCCAGCCTCGGCGGCACCACCGAAACCGAAATCGCGTTAAAGGATAAGGAAGGGGTTGCAACGGGACTATTCGTCACGCATCCACTGACGAAAGAACAAATTCCGGTCTGGGTCGGCAACTATGTGCTGATGGCGTATGGCGATGGCGCGGTGATGGGTGTGCCGGCGCACGATGAGCGCGATTTCGCGTTTGCGAAAAAATATCGGTTGCCGATAAAACCGGTGATCGATATCGGCAAGCCGTATTCGATTGACGCGTGGCAGGCGCACTACACCGAGGTCGGTCGCTGCATCGATTCGGGGGCCATGAACGGCATGAATTACCCGTCGGCCATCGATTACGTTGCCGCCGAAACCGCCGCCAACGGCGGCGAGAAAAAAACCCAATTCCGCCTGCGCGATTGGGGCATTTCGCGTCAGCGTTATTGGGGCACGCCGATCCCGATCATTCATTGCACCGATTGCGGCGCGGTGCCGGTGCCGGAACAGGATTTGCCAGTGGTGTTGCCCGAAGACCTGATCCCCGACGGCAGCGGCAATCCGCTCAGGAAAGACGCGCGCTTCGTCAACTGCGCCTGCCCGAAATGCGCCAAGCCTGCCATGCGCGAAACCGACACGATGGATACCTTTGTCGATTCGTCGTGGTACTTCATGCGCTATTGCTCGCCTGATTCCCGTGACGCCATGATCGATGCGCGTGCGGACTACTGGATGCCGATGGATCAATATATCGGCGGCATCGAACACGCGGTGTTGCATTTGTTGTACGCGCGCTTCTGGACCAAGGTGATGCGCGACATGGGCCTGGTCAAATTCGACGAACCCTTCACCAACCTGTTTACGCAGGGCATGCTCTCGGCCGAGTGTTTTTATCGCGCAGATGAGGCCGGCAAAAAACGCTGGTTCTATCCCGGCGAAGTCAATGTAGCGCACGACGACAAAGGTCGCCCGACCGGCGCGGTGGCAAAAGCGGATGGCTTGCCGGTGATGTTGGGCGGCATGGAAAAAATGTCGAAGTCGAAAAACAATGTGGTCGAGCCGCGCGACATCATCGAGCGCTTCGGTGCCGATACCGCGCGCGCCTACGTCATGTTCGCAGGGCCGCCGGTGCAAAGCGCGACGTGGTCGGATTCGGGCGCGGAAGGCGTATATCGTTTTTTGAATCGTCTTTATACATACGCCTCGCAGGCCGAAACTGCCCCGAACACCGCGCCAGTGCTGGACTTTGACCTTGCCGAAGCAGGTGCGAAGAAGTTGCGGTTCGAGATTCATTCGATACTTTCGCAAGCCAATCACGACTACGCGCGCCTGCAATACAACACCGTGGTGTCGGCCGCCATGAAAATGCTCAACGCGCTCGATGACACCAAGGCGCACGGCGGCGCCTATTGGCAGGCGGCGCGACAGGAGGGATTGTTTATTTTGCTGCGCGTGCTGTATCCGCTCGCGCCGCATATTGCGTGGCAACTCTGGAACGATCTGGGTTACGCCGCAAAGTATGGCGATATCATCGATGCGCCGTGGCCCGAGCCGGATGCGGCGGCGCTCGAACAAGACCAGATTGAACTCGTCGTGCAAGTCAACGGCAAACTTCGCGGACAGATTCGCGTGCCGAAAAATGCAACCAGGGAAACCATCGAGCAGCTCGCCTTGTTTGATGAAGCGGTGAAACGCCACATCGACGGCAAGCCAGTGAAAAAGCTGATCGTGGTGGCGGGAAAATTGGTCAATGTGGTGGTTTAACATGCAAATAAACTTGGATCCCCGCCCCCGGCCTGCCGCCTGCCGGGGCAGGCTCTGCGCGGACCACCAATTGGCTCGCCGCATTTACTGCGCGCTGTTGGCGCTGGTCACTGCGGGCGGATTGGCCGCCTGCGGTTTTCATTTGCGCGGCGATTTCAATGTGCCATTCGCAAGCGTATTTGTATCCACCACCGGTGCCTCGCAAATCGCAAATGTGCTGAAGCGCGAACTCACCAACAGCCCAACCAGGTTGATGACGAGCGCGAAAGACGCCGACGCGCAACTCAATATCAGCGCCGAAAAACGCGAGCGCATCATTCTCTCGCTGTCGGGTGCGGGCCGGGTGCGCGAATATCAATTGAAGATCAGCGTGCGCTATCAACTCATCGACAGCAAAGGCGTGGTGGCGATCCCGACCAGCGCGATTCAGCTGCAGCGCATCATGACCTACGACGATTCGCAGGTGATCGCGAAGCAGCAGGAAGAAGCACTTCTTTACAAAGACATGGAACAGGATGCCGCGAGCCAGATTTTGCGGCGCATGACGGCGATCAAACGCCCCGCGTGAATCCAACGTCATGCGCCTGACCGCCGAACAATTTCTCGAACGCCCGCCCGGCAAACTGTCGGCGCTGTACGCGATTCACGGGGCTGAGCCACTCACCGCACTTGAGGCGGGTGACGCGCTGCGCAGCATGGTGCGTGCGGCCGGTTACGTTGAGCGCGACGTGCTGACGGTCGAAACGGGTTTTGACTGGTCGAAACTGAAATCGGTTGGCAGCGAGCTTTCATTGTTTGCCACCTTGCGCCTGCTGGAGTTGCGCATTCCCACCGGCAAGCCGGGCCGCGAAGGCGGCGTTGCCATCGAGCAGTTTTGCCAACGCCTGCCGGATGACACCATCAGCATCGTGTTTCTGCCGGAGATCGATTGGCAGGGCCGCAAGACCAAATGGTTTGTGGCGCTTGAAGCCCACGCGGTGATGATTGAAGCAACCGCGATCGATCGCGCGCGCCTGCCGCAGTGGTTGAAGGGCCGCCTTCTCCGCCAGCAGCAATCGACGACCGACGACGCGTTGGAATTTTTGGCCAATCGCGTTGAAGGCAATTTGCTCGCGGCGCGCCAGGAACTGCGCAAGCTCGAATTGCTTTGTCCGCCGGGCGAAATTTCCCTAGCGTCGTTTGAAGACAGCGTGGCCGATGTGTC
>JANLQC010000200.1:0-11862 GCA_031367575.1 Betaproteobacteria bacterium
CGATGATGGTGTCGATGGAGGTCAAACAAGAGAAGCGCGATGCCAATGCATCGATGACTGCCGACGACAATGCCGGCAGAGTGCTCGCGCCGGTAACCGCGAGGCGGTGCGCGCGGCGCGCGGTTTGTTCGAGTGCGGGCGCGAATCCGGCGACAAATTCGCGACCGTCGGCGAGATCGATGTAGTGCGCGCCGCAGGCAAGTGCCGCGCGCGCGACGCGATAGTCCTGCCCCTGAAACGGCCCGGCACAGTGAATCACAAGGCCGGGCTCAAGCGCCCTCAACGCGGATTCAAAATCCGGCGCAGCAATATCGAGCGTGGCCACCGCCATTTCAGCGGGACGGGATTCTGCGGTCGGGCGACGGCCCGCTGCGACGATGGTTAACGCACGATCAACCGCCAGCGCGCGGCAAATGCGCGCGCCAAAATTTCCATAACCCCCGAGGACAATTGTTCGCATTGCGTACACACGCTCCGCACGATGTCGCCTGAATCAAGCACCAATGTTAATTCAGTTGCGGATACCGCAGGTGCGGCGTTTTCCGCCGCCAACAAAACAAATGACGCTAAACGCTAAACACTAAACGCAGGTCTGCGGCAGCGCGCCAAGCGTTCTCGACAAGGCGCGCACGGGAATGCCGGGATTGAGCGAATACTCCGCCACCCGCTCCAGCGCGACCAACAATTGCTCATACCAGTCGGTGTCCTCGGGACGCGGGTTGACCAGCAAGGCGTCGAGTGCTTCGACGTGAATTTCAAGAGTTGCGTCGGTGTTGTGCATGATCGCGGAGGTGGGATGAATAACGCCTCAATTGTCCGTTGCCCGACAGGCGAAAAGCAAGGCAATGGCGCAAAGTTTGCAATCTTTTACAATTGGTCGCGCCTTGCCATGCGAAAAAATCCATCGTTTTTATTTGTTCCGGAAATTGCGAAGCACGACACTAATAATCCCCGCCCTGAAAACTCTCATAGCCGCCGTAGTTTCCGTTGCCATTCCCGCCACCCCCGTTTCCGTATGCACGCACTTGCTGCACGGGCACCGCCGCCGCCGCGTCGTAGAGCACGATCACGTTGGCGGGCGTCAGCCAATCGTTGAGCGACTGGATCAGCGACTCGGTCACGCGCACCCGCCATTGTTCGGGCAGCGGCACATCCACCACCGCGTCGCCGTTGTTGTAGTGAATCAGCACGCCGCAACCTTCCGGCCAATTGGCCGCGAGATGCGGCGACAATGTGCGCTTGAGCCGCTCGCTGTCGGCCTGGCCGTTCATGAAGAGTTCGAGCTTTCTCGCGAATTGTTTTCGTGCGGTGTCGATATCGAAAATGTCTTCCGCCGTGACGCGATTGCCGCCGGAAAAATCATCAAACGAAACCTTGCCGCGCACGATCAGCAGATGATCGTCAACAATCAGCGCGCGGCGCTTGTCGAACACCTCACTGTAGGCCAGCACTTCGATGCGCGCACTGCCGTCATCGAGCGACAGCACGCACATCTTGCCGCGCCTGCCGTTGCGCACGCGTTGCTCATGCAATACGCCGGCGAGTAACACTATGGTGTTGGGCTGAATGTCTTTCAATTCGGTCTTGGCGAATTGACGCACTTCGGCCGCATAGCTGGTAAAGGGATGGCCGGAAAGGTAAAAGCCGAGCGATTGTTTTTCGTGATTCAGGCGATCACGGTCACTCCACCTCGGGACATCGACCAGTGTCAGCACCTGTCCGCCTTCATGGGTGGCTTCGCCGAACAAACTCACCTGCTGTTTGTCGCGCTCGGCTTTATCCGCGAGCTCGATTGCCTGCGGCAACGATGCCAGCAACGCGGCACGATTGGTCTCGATCGAATCGAACGCGCCGGCGCGGATCAGTGCTTCCATGGCGCGACGATTGACGGTGTGCCGATCCACGCGTTTCACAAAATCGAGCAAGTCCCTGAATGCGCCACCCGCCGCGCGCACCGCGACGCTGTTCTCGATCGCGCCGCGTCCGGTACCTTTCACCGCCCCCAGGCCATACTGAATCGTGGCGCGATCCATCGGCATAAAGCGATATACGCCACGATTGATGTCCGGCGGCAGCACTTTCAGTTTGTTGGCCTTGGTATCTTCAAATAACTGCTGAACCTTGTCCGTGAAATCCATCGCGCAGGACAAGTTGGCGGCCATGAACGCCGCACCGTGATTGGCTTTCAGATAGGCCGTGAGGTAGCCGAGATAGGCGTACGGTGCCGAGTGCGATTTGTTGAATCCATATCCGGCAAATTTTTCCATCGCGTCGTAGAGCGCCTTGGCTTTCGACAACGAGACGCCGTTTTTCGCCGCACCTTCACCAAACGTTGCGCGGTGTTGCGCCATCTCTTCGGCTTTTTTCTTGCCCATCGCGCGCCGCAGCAAGTCCGCGCCGCCCAGCGTATAACCGCCGATTTCCCGGGCGATTTGCATCACCTGTTCCTGATACACCATCACGCCGTAAGTCGGGCCGAGAATCGGTTTCAGAATCGCTTCCAGTTTGGCGTCCGGATATTCCACTTTCGCCTTGCCGGTTTTGCGATCACAGTATTCTGGAATCGAATCCATCGGGCCCGGACGGTACAGCGCGTTCAGCGCGATCAAATCTTCCAGGCGATCCGGTCGCGCGCGGATCAGCATGTCGCGCATGCCTTTCGATTCAAACTGGAAAATCGCAATGGTATTTCCCTTGGTGAATATCTCGAACGACTTCGGATCGTTCAACGGGGCCAATCGCATGTCAAACGTGTCATCGCCCGCATTGGCATTGAGCTGATGAATGTTGCGTTCGGCTTCTTCGAGGATGGTCAGTGTCGTCAATCCGAGAAAATCGAATTTCACCAGGCCGACCGCCTCGACGTCGTCTTTGTCGTATTGCGAGATCACCGATTCCGAGCCGTCGGCCACATACAAAGGTGTGTAATCGGTCAACGGGCCGGGGGCGATCAGCACGCCGCCCGCGTGCATGCCGATGTTGCGGGCGATGCCTTCGAGCTTCACGGCGAGTGTCAACAGTTCATCGACCTCTTCCTCATTCTTGCGCTTTTCGTTGAACTGCGGCTCGGTTTCCATCGCCACCTTCAGCGTGATGCCGAGCTGGTTGGGAATCAATTTCGCAATCGAGTCCACATAGTTGTAGCCCATGCCAAGCACGCGGCCGACGTCGCGGATCACGGCTTTCGCGGCCATGGTGCCGAAGGTGGCAATTTGCGAGACCGATTCCGCGCCGTATTTTTTCTTGACGTAATCGATGACGCGGTCGCGGCCTTCCTGACAGAAATCGATATCGAAGTCGGGCATCGAGACGCGGTCGGGATTCAGGAAACGCTCGAAGATCAAGTCATATTGCAGCGGATCAAGATCGGTGATGCCGAGCGAATACGCCACCAGTGAACCGGCACCCGAGCCGCGGCCTGGGCCGACCGGCACGCCGTTGTTGCGCGCCCATGCAATGAAATCGGCGACGATCAAAAAGTATCCGGGGAAACCCATGTGAACGATGGTCTTGATTTCGTATTCCAGCCGCTCCTGATAGCGCGGGCGCTTCTCGTCGCGAATCGCCGCGTCGGCGTACAAAAACGCAAGACGCTTTTCGAGACCCACCGTGGCCGCGTTGCGAAAATAGGCCTCGATCGATTCGCCGTCGGGGGTGGGAAATTTCGGCAACTGCGGCTTGTGCAAAATCGAATCGAAGTGACAGCGTTTGGCGATCTCAACCGCATTCTCAAGTGCCTCGGGAATATCGGCAAACAATGCGCGCATCTCGTCAGCGGACTTGAAATACTGATCGGCCGAAAAATCGCGCGACCGGCGCTTGTCGCCCAGCACTTCGCCGCGCGCAATGCAGACGCGCGCTTCGTGTGCCTTGAAGTCTCCCTTGGCCATGAACTGCACCGGGTGCGTTGCCACCACCGGCAAATCGAGCTTGGCGGCGAGCCGCAATGATGCATCGACCAGCGCGTCGGCACGCTCACGACCGTCGTCTTCGCCTTCGCCTTTACCTTTACCTTCGCCGTTACCTTTTCCTTCGCCGTTACCTTTACCTTCAACACGCTGCAATTCAATGTAAAACGTTGCAGGGAAATCGCTGGCCCAGGTCTCAGCTAGCGTCGTTGCGCGTTTCACATCATCCTGCAATATCGCCTGACCGATATCGCCAAGACCCGCGCCGGATAAGGCGATCAGGCCATCGGTTGCGGTCGGGTTGCGATTGCGCGAGAGCCACTTGCGATTGACCTCGGCGCGGCCACGCCAGGTGTTTTCGCGATAGGCGCGCGAAAGCAGCCGACAGAGATTGAGATAGCCCGCTTCATCGCGCGCGAGCAGCAGCAGGCGCGACGGCTGATCACGATTTTTTTCATTTTCGATCCACACATCGCAGCCGATGATCGGTTGAATGCCGCCGTCGCTCGCCGCCTTGAAAAATTTCACCGCGCCAAACAGGTTGCAAAGATCCGTGATCGCGAGCGCCGGCATCCGTTCTGCGCGCGCGCGTGCGATGGCGTCGTCGATGCGAACGATGGAGTCCGTGATCGAATATTCGCTGTGGAGGCGGAGGTGGATGAAGGGGATGGGGGGGTTCAAGTGGTGGCTCTTATTGACGCGACAATTCTTTGTGTTGAAAAAAACTCTTCCCCCGCGAAGGCGGGGGGCCAAGCTCGCTCACTTGCCGGGTCGCAACTTGGGCCCCCGCCTTCGCGGGGGAGGGAATAATTGAACGGAGGTGCGTAGGATGGGTGGAGCGGAACGATACCCATGCCTGTACTTTCCCGGAAATTGATGGGTATCGCGCCGCTCCACCCATCCTACTTCAGGGCAAAAAAATCTCAACGCAATTTTAGCATCCGCCGACGGGCGAACTCAGGAATGCACGCGGCAATGGGCGGCGATTTCAGCAGCGATTTGTGGTATCAGCGGCAGCGGAAAATCGTGGCCCATGCCTTCGATCAGACAGACTTTGGCGCTGCCACCGCCCTCGCGAATGACCTGCGCGGTTTCCAGGCCGCAGGCGGGACGCACCAATGGGTCTTCGTCGCCGTGCAGCACCAGCGTCGGCACCTTTATCTGCCGTACCGTGCGCGTGCGGTCATTGCTTGCGGCAATCGCCAGCAATTGTCGTGCAGCACCGGCCGGGTGGTTGGATCGCAAAATGTGGCGCTCGCAAATTTCACGCAAATGCGCGGCATCGGGCGGATGGGACCGGCTGCCAATCGCGGTGAGCACCCGCATCATGCGCAGGATCGCGGCCTCGGTGTCGCCTTGCCTGGCGGGTGCCTCCAACAATGCGCGCCGCGCTTTCCAGGTCGGCGGCGGCAGGCTGCGACGGCCGGTGGTCGACATGATCGAGGTAAGACTCGCCAATTTTTGCGGGTATCGTGCCGCCAATGACTGGCCGATCATGCCGCCCATCGAGGCACCGACCACATGCACCCGGCCGACGTTCAGCGCGTCAATCAGCGCGGCGGTGTCATCGGCCATATCGTCAACACGATACGGTGCCTTAACCGGCAGATGCATGAAAAATTTCAGCACTTCCAGCGAAATATTCGGCACGCCCAGATGATCCAGATGGCTTGACAGTCCGATATCGCGGTTGTCAAATCGCACCACGCGAAATCCCTGTTGCGCGAGGTGATCGAGCAGCGGTTCCGGCCACAGGATCATCTGCACGCCGAGCCCCATGATCATCAGCATTACCGGCGTGCCCTCGCTTTCGGGGCCGCGCGAATCGTAGTGAAAGGTGAGGCCGTTGGCGTGAATTTCGGACACGGTCGCCTAAATGATCTGCTCGTAATCGCGGGAATAGTCGCGAAAAAACCACTTCCGCCAGCCGCTCCGGTCAAACTTCGACCACCCACCTTCCGCCTGCGCGAGGCGGTCGGCGACGGCATAAAGCGCAATCGGATTCATGCCAAGCCCGATGTGGCTCGCGACCACTTCGATATTTTCGGCGATGCTGGATTCGCGTTGCAGCGAGAGCGGCCACGCAACCACGCCATCGGTGCGGCTGAAAATGGAGGTGGTCGGCACCGGCGGTGCCGCTTTCAAATGATTGAGCAGCGCCGGGTCGCCGAGTTTATGGCCGCTCGCGAACTCATACAACCGCCACGCATTGGTGGCACGCGGGTCGCCCGCGAACGGCGTGCCGAGGGTAATGACGGCACGCACATCGTTCGGCAATGCCTTGGCGAATTCGCGCGCATAAATGCCGCCCAGACTCCAGCCGATCAGGCTCACCTTGCGCCCGGACTCGGTGCGAATCTGGCGCACCCGTTCAATGCCTTTCTGGATCACGCCTTCGCGCGGGCCGAAATTGAGGCCCAGATCCCAGCCGTAGGTCTGGTAGCCCTGCGATGAAAGAAAATTACGCAACGGCAGCGTGGAAAAATCACCCGCACCGAGGCCGGGAAAAATAATGACGGCGTGTCCATCGCCGCGCGCGGCGGTGCGCAGGAATGGCCACGCGGCCAGCGTGGCACTGAACTCGAGCGGCGCTCGGCCTTCAAGCGCCAGCAGGAACGCGCCGGGCGCACGCAGCTTGCCCATTTGCGTGATGGTCTCGGCCATCACGTCCGCAAATCCGCCATCGTCATTGCCATCGCCATTGCCAATGTCGTTGTTTGCCTGATTTTTGGTCGCGCGGGCGCGCTTTCCCGCCGCTCGACTAGCCACGTTTTTTCTTCGCCGTGATCACTGATGGGCGTGGCTTAAGTGGCTTGCGCGCGTTGACGACCGCCGCTTTCACCTTGAGACGCGGCTTCCTTGCGGCCGCGGCCGGTTTTTTTCCACCCGATGCTTTTGCCTTCGCGGCGACTTTTTTTCCCGCCTCCCCCACCTTTTCCGCCTTGACCAGCACCGACGTTTCACGCGTCAGCGCCAGCAATTCCTGATGCGCTTCCTGCATATGGCGCGCGAAGCGATCCAGATCCGGTACCGCTTTTTTGCAGGCAATCAGCCCGTAATAAAGCTTGCCCGTATAACTCTGGATGGTGATATTGAGCGCCAGCCCATGGGTGACAATCGACACCGGGTAATAAGTTATCAATTCCGCCCCCGCAAGGTAGAGCGTCATCTGCGGGCCTGGCACATTCGAGACGATCAGGTTCGCCACCACCGGAATCCGGTTGGTCGCCACCGCCGTTCGATACAACGGCGTAATTACACTCATCAGCCACGGAATGCCGAGCGAAGGAAGATCGGTCGGAATCAGATTCTTCATGCCGCCGGTGAGCGCCTTCGCCTTGGTGCTGGATTTGATAATCGCTTCAAGGCGTTTTTGCGGGTCGGCAATATTGGTCGCCATATCGACCAGCATCATCGTCACCTGATTGCTCTGCGATGTATCACCCGGCACGCGCAATGACACCGGCACGCCGCCAATCATCGACTTGGCCAGGGCCGATTTGTTGTTGGCAAAATAACCACGCAAAGCACCCGCACAAACCGCCAGCACGATATCGTTGAGTTTGGTGTCGAAGTGGCTGGCGATGGCTTTGGTTTCGGCGAGCGGCAACTCGACGCCCGCGAAAGCGCGTGCCGCGCTGATGGCGACGTTAAGCGAGGTGCGCGGGCCCAACGCGATGCCACCGGGAATTTTTTTCAATAGCGTTTTGGCAATATTCTGCAGCCCGCCTTTTTTCAACGCGTCGCCCGGGAGGATATCCGTCAGGTGCGCAAAACCGGTGCCCTGCTCCGAAGGCGCGCCGGCTTTTTTCGCCTGTGAAGAGGTGAGCATCGCCGCGCCTGCCTTGCCGGCCGAGGCGGCCATTTTCAACGCATCGGGAACCGCTTTGACGATCCGCCGGTATTGCGCGACGGTGTTGCGGAACGCGGCACCCAGCATGCGTGCGGTGGTGGGCGGAAGACGCGGTTTTGCTTTTTCGCCGGGCGCGTCGACCGCGCGCGGCGTGGCACTGATATCAAGTATTGCGTGTGCCAATGCGACGCCGCCCTGCCCGTCGAGTGCGGCGTGATGAATCCTTGAATAAAACGCAATGTTGCCGTCCTGAAGGCCTTCAATCACGGTGAATTGCCACAATGGCCGGTCGCGATCCATCATGCCTTCGTGCAGTTTGGCAACCGCCGCTTCCATCTGCGCCTGCGTGCCGGGCTTGGGCAATATCACCCGAGTGATGTGGTCGTCCAGATTGACTTCGGCACCACCGAGCCAGATCGGATTGCTGAGATCAAACGGCATGAACGCGAGGCGGCGCGAAAACAGCGGTGCCAGGTGAAGGCGGCTTTCGATATGGCGGCGAATTTTCGGATAAAAACTGCCGCGATGGCCCTTCGGTTTTTGCAGCAGACTGACACTGCCGACGTGCGCGGGCACTTCTGCGGTTTCGAGTTGCAAAAACAAAGCGTCGAGGGCGCTTAGGTGGTGCATGTCGGGGCTCCTTGCGGCGGCGTCGGTTTTTATCGCGGCGCTGTCATTCTGGCACGATTCAAACCCGCCTGAATGAACGGTGCTTTCGCGCCGGTGCAGGCGTCGGCATCAATGGCAAACTTGCCGGCCCATGCACCCGGTCGGCCAGTGCACTTACGCGTTGCGGCGTTCGGCGAAAAACGCTTTCAGCAATTGGCTGCATTGCTCTGCCAGCACGCCGCCCTCAAAGGTCGCGTGATGATTGAGTTTTTTCTCGGCAGGCAGATCAATGACGCTGCCGCACGCGCCGGTTTTTGGGTCCGCCGCGCCAAACACCACACGCGTCAATCGCGCATGCAACATCGCGCCCACGCACATCATGCACGGCTCCAGCGTGACGTAGAGTTCGCAGTCCAGCAAACGATAGTTTTTCAATGTCAGTGCCGCCTCGCGCAGGGCGACAATCTCGGCGTGGGTGGTCGGATCATTTGAAGTGATCGGGCGATTGAAGCCGCGACCGATAATTTCGCCGCCCTTGACGACGACCGCACCGACCGGCACTTCGCCCAGATCCCATGCCAATTGCGCGAGGCCGAGGGCTTCGCGCATGAAGGTTTCGTCGCGAACTTCAGGCATGATCATCGGTGGGCGGTAAGCCGCATGAGAATGCCAGACACAAGCACTGGTGCGGCGTTCCGAGCAACAATGCCCGGAAACTCGCACCAGTACTAGCGTTTGCTCTTGGCGACACGTTTGCCGCTTTCGCGCACATCATCTTCATCGGCGTGCAGTTTATGCAGGAAGCGATGCACCAGCGGCGCGAACACCACGCCCGCACTCATGACCAGCATCAGGCCGGAATAGATTGCATAGCAACCGGAAAAAATTTTGGCACCGGTGGTTTCCGGCATGGCCAACGGACCCATGCCGGACAGAATCATGCTGGCATTGACGAAGGCGTCCGCCCAATCGAGCTTGGGGAAAAAATAAATATAGCCCGCCATGCCGATCGCGAGCGAAAAAACAACCAATCCCAATCCAAGAAAAATCGCGCGCGTCATTCGCGACGTGAATTGCTTCACCGGCAAAACCGGTTTTGAAATGTGCTCAAACATGGGCGCTTTCTTCATTCGACAACGAAGGCATCGACTTCAATTTCAATCAGGTGGCCCGGATCAATCAGTTTTCTCACTTCCACCATTGTTGCGGCCGGACGCACGCTGCCGAAAAATTCTCCATGGACGCGACCAATACTTTCCCAATTTGAAATATCGGTGACAAACATTCGCGTGCGTACAACGTCATGCAATTTCGCGCCGGCCTGGTTCAATGCCAACTCGATCTTCCGCAACACGCAGCGCGTTTGCCCGGCCGCATCGCCCGCGCTGACGACATTGCCTTGTTCATCGGTTGCCGTGGTACCCGCTACCCAAACGTGATTGCCGACACGCACCGCACGCGAGTAGCCAACGATGGATTCCCAAGGCGCGCCGGACGAAACATTTTTCCTTTCAACCATTCGCCGAACGATTCTGTGTTTGCAGCCACGCCGCTTTTCGGGTCGCGCGCTTGTGCAATTCGGCGGCGTTGGCATCGACGAATTCACGCTTGAAATCGATGCCTGCAAAGTCGATTTCCATTTTTTGCAGCCTCGCCGGCGTGGATGCGAGTGTGTACGCATGGCCGTAGGCATCGCGCGCAAGAATCGCGAAATCCACCAGCCAGCGGCGCAGTTCAACATGATCAACTTCAAGCATCGCGCCCGCCGATTGCAGCCATTGATGCAGCGCTTGGTTCACTTCGCGCTCGGAATAATTTCGCGCTTCCGGGAATTCGCGTCGCAACGCCAGCAACAGAATATCGAAGTCCTCTGGGTTGGCGTCGAGCAGCGCGCCCGGCGTCAATCCGCGCTTGACGCACAACTTGCGGAATCGCTCGATCTCATTCATTGCGGTTACTCCCACTCAATGGTCCAACCCCTGAAAACCGGCATGATGCTGGCTTTTCTCGTCGTGTTCATTCAGTTTTACCGTCACTTATACTGTCAAATAACGACAGTTCTTGCTGGCGTGGGAGATGGACTCAGTTTGCGCGGCGACTACTCCAGCGCATCAATCGTCAACGAACAACGGCAAGCCGAGCTACATTTTACTCTGCCATGTACCGCCCGATGGTAAGCCGATGGCTCCCGATTGATCTTGTCGACTTTGCACTCCAGAGCTTTAATATTTGAAAAGTGTCAGAAATAGCCTCATAATTCTACCAATTAGGAGATATCGCCATGCAGACACTCGCCAAACAAGTCTTGGAACACGCCACCGGAGCGCCGGAGGGTACGCCGTTGGTCGCGAAAGAACTATTGCACTTGGGCAGTCGCGCAGCCGTGGATCAAGTGTTGTCCCGCCTCGTGCAGCGCGGCACCCTATTGCGCGCCGGTCGCGGCATCTATGTCTTGCCCGTCGAAAGCCGCTTCGGCACCCGCGCGCCTTCGGCCGTCAAGATGGTCGAGGGCTTGGCAAACCAGCGTGGGGAAACTATCGTGTCGCACGGTGCCGCCGCCGCCAACGCGCTAGGCCTGACCACGCAGGTGCCGATGCGAGCGGTCTATCTCACATCCGGCCCCAGCCGCCGCTTAAAATTGGGCGCGCAGATGGTCGAGTTCCGGCACGCGCCGATGTGGCAACTGATCTTTCCTGAGCGGGCTGCGGGCGAGGTGGTGCGGGCATTGGCCTGGCTAGGTCCGGAAAAAGCCGGGGAAGCGATCCGAAAGCTGCGCGCCAAGCTGCCACCGTCCGAACTGAAAGAAGTCGCGTCGGCGCGGTCGCGCCTGCCGACCTGGATGGCCCAACAGTTCAGCGCCCTGATGACCGATGACTGAGTTCTTCCAGCTCTCCATCGCCGAACGCCTGGAGGCGCTCGACTTGGCCGCCAACACATCGGGCCTCCTGCCCCATCTGTTGGAAAAAGACATCTGGGTGGTCTGGTCGTTGCGGCACCTCTTTGCCGGCCCCTACGCTGACCACTTGGTATTCAAGGGCGGCACGTCCTTATCGAAGGCCTATGGCGTCATCCGGCGCTTTTCCGAAGACGTGGATCTGACTTACGACATCCGCGCCATCGCCAGCGATCTGGTGGGCGATGCGGATGCGCCACTGCCGACCAGCAAGAGCCAGGAGAAGAAATGGAGCAAGGAGATTCGTGCGCGTCTGTCGGACTGGGTCGGCGCCGAAATCGTGCCACGTCTCAAGCAGGAACTTGAGCAAAACGGCCTACCGGCAACCGTGCGGGCCGAGGGCGACAAAGTGTTCGTCGACTACGCACCGCTGGCCATCGGCACCGGCTATGTCGCGCCCGCCGTCATGTTGGAGTTCGGTGCCCGCTCGACCGGCGAGCCCAGCGAACCACGCGCTATCCACTGCGATGCGGCCGCGTATCTGCAGGGGGTGGAGTTTCCCACCGCAACACCACAGGTTATGCGCGCCCAGCGCACCT
>JANLQC010000226.1:0-1548 GCA_031367575.1 Betaproteobacteria bacterium
TCGACAACTGTGCACTTGCGGGTGCCTTGCCGGATGCAATGACCGCCTCGAATGCCTTGGCAGCGGTTTCGCTGTCGCCCGCGCCCAATGCGGCATTCGCGCGCGTCCACTCAATTTGATACGACTCATTCGGCGTTTTGCCGCCTACACCATCCGCTTCCCGGAGTTTTGCGAGCGCCTCCTTGTAGCGCTTGGCTTTCAGCATTTCCTGCGCTTGCTGCAAAGGCTTGCCGACTTCCGGCCTGACTTTTTCCTGCGCGTAGACGGTGGGTGCCGCGCACAAAAGCAAGCCGGACACCATTGCCAGAATGCGAAAGGCCCGATTGAGCGAATGGGATGATTGCATGAAGGACACTCCAGAAAGAAAATGCAAAACGCGGCCACGGCCGCGTTTTGCAAGACTTGACGTTACTTGACGAACTGTTCGTTGCCGATGATGCCGAGTTTGGTGACGCCGAGCCGCTGTGCGGACGCCATCACCATGGCGACATCCTTGTACTGTGCAAGCTTGTTGGGGCGCAGGTGAACTTCCGGTTGCACGGCTTCCGATGCGGCCGCCAACAATCGACCTTCGAGTACATTGCGGTCGGCGACCACTTCGCCATTCCATAAGACTGTGCCGTCAAAATCAACGTCGATTCGAACGATGACCGGTTCGACCAGTGGCGGCGGCGGGTTGCCGATCGGCATGTTCAGTTTCACCGCGTGCGTCTGTACGGGAATGGTGATGATCAGCATGATGATCAGCACCAGCATCACGTCGATCAGTGGCGTGGTGTTCATCTCCATCATGACTTCCGGCTCTTTGGAGCCGTCGCCCGAGCCTACACTCATGCTCATGACAGTGTCCTTTCAAAATGGCGGTTCATTCTAGCCCCCCGCAATAACATTGGGCGGCGGCTCGGTGATAAAACCGATCTTCATGATGCTGGCGCGCTGGCAGGTGTAGACAACCCTGCCGACGGATTCGTAACGCGCGTTTTCATCCCCGCGAATATGCACCTCGGGTTGCGGCACGATGACGGCAACCACTTTCAGTTTTTCAAATAGTGCGTCCGTGTCCGGCACCAATTGCTGGTTCCAGAATATGTCGCCATCCTTGTTTACCGAGATCAGGATATTTTCCGGCTTGGTCTGCGTCGGGAGATTGCGCTCCTTCGGCAGATCCACCGCGACATTCTGGATAATTGCCGGAATCGTGATCAGAAAAATGATCAGCAATACCAGCATCACATCCACCAGCGGGGTGGTGTTGATGGCCGAAATGACTTCTTCGTCACCGTCTCCTTCAGACCCAACGTTCATTCCCATAATGGGTTCCTCGTGCTCGGGTTACGGGTTGGCGTGGGGATTATTTCTTTTTGCCGCCGGTGCTCATCAACACCGAATGCAGGTCAGCACTGAAGGCACGGACTTTTTCCATCGCGACCTTGTTGCGGCGAACCAGCCAGTTGTACGACAACACGGCTGGCACCGCAACCGCGAGACCAAACGCGGTCATGATCAGCGCTTCACCCACCGGGCCGGCCACTTTGTCGATCGAGGCCT
>JANLQC010000282.1:0-9210 GCA_031367575.1 Betaproteobacteria bacterium
AAACGTGCCGCTGTTGTCGCAGGTGGTATCTTCGCGCCAGCGG
Source organism: Betaproteobacteria bacterium (assembly GCA_031367575.1). Lineage (GTDB taxonomy): Bacteria > Pseudomonadota > Gammaproteobacteria > Burkholderiales > Usitatibacteraceae > UKL13-2. Next base: position 44 of record JANLQC010000282.1, read on the forward strand.
GTCACGGCCAGATCTTTCCAGCGGCTGTAGCCGCCGCCCGCATTCGTCACCATCACGTGATAGCGACGGTTGGAGAGTAGCTGTACTTCCGGGATCGGTGTGGTCGGCGTACCAATGGCGCGCACCGGGGTGTCGCCATCGCTGGCGATGGCGCGAAGGGTTGAAAACCGCGCTGAATGAAACTGGAATGCACTCACTCTCGGCACCCGCTCCTGCAACAGCAGCGTCGTGGCCTGAAACATCGGATCCGATTCAAAGCGTTTTTGCATCGGCCGATTCAACAGCAGGTACGCGAGCGACAACAAAATCATTCCCTGATGATGCGCCATGAACGAGCGGATGACCGCACTGGTTTGCCCGCGCGGCAATCGGGCCGCAGTGTAATCGATGGCTTCATAAAAGCCGAATTTTCCGTCGAGACCGTCTGCGCTGAGGCGCTGCAGGTTTTGGCAGGCCGCTTCAGGCACCACCATCAGTGCCAGTGCCGACGCATACGGGGCAATCACCAGATCATCCGCAAGCCCGCGTTTCAAACCGAGGCCGGGCACACCGAACGCACGATACTGGTAATTGAGCGCCGCATCGACGGTGTTGTAGCCGGACTCGGATATGCCCCATGCCACGCCGCACTGATTTCCATAGGCGATCTGGCGCTTGACCGAGGCCCGATAAGTGTCGTCGAGCAGGGTATTTTCATAGGTCGGCATGACCAGCAGCGGCATCAGATATTCAAACATCGAACCGCTCCACGACAACAACGTGGGCCCCCCCGCCGTTGGCGTCAACAGGCGGCCGAGCGCGAACCAGCTTTCCTGCGGCAATTTCCCCTGTGCAATCGCCACAAAACTGGCGAGCCGCGATTCCGACGCCAGCATGTCGTAGAAGCTGGTGTCCTGCCGACGCTCGGCAACGTTGTAACCGATTGCAAGCAGATGCCGACGTTTGTCGTACAGGAAGTCGTAACTCATGTTGGCGAGCTCAGTGACTTGCCGCGCCATGGTGTCGATAGCGGACAGCCGCTCTTCGCGATGCCGGTCGGCGGTGGCAATGTGCAGCCGCAATGCGTGCAACCATTCGCGGTCATTTGAGATGGTGTCTTTCGCCAGATGATGCTCGATGGCGATTAACCACCCTTTGTGAAGCGCGGGCATTTCGCGCATTGTACGAATCGTGTCAAGGTCAAAATCAACCCGCAGATTGTCGGGGACAGCCGCAATCGGCGCGGTCGACGCCAGCCACGGCGCAAACAATTCGAGTTCATCAATTGCTAAGCGGCATTGTCCGCCGAGTGCGGCGGCCCACCACAACGCGTCGGTTACGGACAACCCGGACTCATCTTGAACGTCTGGCGCGTCAAGGTTCAGATTGGCAATCACCGCTTGCACAGAAGCCCAACATTTTGCCAGCACGATTTTCGCGTCCGCAAGTGTCCTCGGCCGCGTTTCGCACGCTGCCGCAATCTCGGTTGTCAGTTGATCAATATGGGTGCGTGTGGTAGCGGGCGCATCAATGGTGTGGTCACTCAGCACACCCAGCGTATCGGCCAGGCCCTCAAACACGCGGGTAGCGGGAATCGGGTCATCGGGCAGCGCGAGCAAGCCCGCCCGCAGCGTCAGCAAATGGCCGGCGAGGTTGCCGCTATCGACCGAGGAAATGTACAGCGGTGCCAGCGGCATCAAAGTTTCGGTGTCGTACCAGTTGTAAAGATGTCCCTGGTATTGCGTCAACTCCGCCATCGTGTCCAAGGTATTCTTGCAGCGCTCGATCAGCGTTCGGCAGGCGATGTAGCCGAAGTCGTAGGCGCTTAGATTGGCGAGCAGGGCGAGGCCGATATTGGTCGGCGAGGTGCGATGGGCAATGACCTTTGCCGGGTGTTCCTGAAAATTGTCCGGCGGCAGCCAGTGGTCTTCAGGGCCGACAAATGTCTCGAAAAAGGCCCAGGTTTTGCGCGCTTTTTTGCGCAGGAAAACATGTTGCCCGTCGGTCAGATGCGCTTCGCGGCGCAACCGTGCGCGGCTGATCCACCAGGCGATGGCCGGTGATGCCATCCACAGAAACAAAATTGGCCCCGCCACCAACAGCGTCGATGGGGACACGCGGGCGAGATACACCGTGGTCGCGGCCGAGACCAGTGGCCCCACCCACATTAATCGATAGCTCGCGGCAAGGCTGTCGCTTTTTCCACGGTTGGCACCATTGGCATCATGCGTATCCGCCGACGGCGTCCACTCCAGGAGTCGTTTATTCGAGACCAGTGTCCGCCAGTGCGTGCGAATGATCGCATCCAGGGAACAGTAGGTCTCGAAGGGCAGGCAGGCCAGTGAAAAGACGGTCTGCGCCACCTGTGCCCCGACCGCGCGAAATACGGCGGCCGCATGTTGACCGGGCAACACATCGTCAGGCTTGCGCAACAGGTCGACAATTGAACCGGCCAATGGGGGAAGCAGCGTGACGCCGATGACCACCAGCGTCCAAAAACCGGCGGGGGTGAGACGCGTCCAGCCAACCAGCAACAGCAAAGTCAGGGTGGCGGGTAGCAGGCTGCGCCGCAGGTTGTCGAGTATTTTCCATTGGGACAATCGCGATAACGGGTTTTGGCAATGGCCCGGTGACGAGCCGGTACGCGCGGCCGGCACCCGTGACCGCAGCCAGCTGGCGATCTGCCAATCGCCGCGTGTCCATCGATGCCGGCGGTTCATGTCCGCGCGGTAGCTGGTGGGGTAATCCTCGTACAACTGCACGTCGCTCATCAGCGCCGCGCGCGCATAACAACCCTCGAGCAAATCGTGGCTCAGAATGCGATTCTCCGGCAAGCGCGACTTCAACGCCCGTTCAAACGCATCGACGTCATAAATTCCCTTGCCGATGAACGAGCCTTCGCCGAACACGTCCTGATACACATCCGACACCGCGCGCGTATACGGATCGATGCCGGCGTCGGCACCGAACAGCCGGGCATAGCGCGAACGGTTGGTGCCCGACACGCTCACCGCCATGCGCGGCTGAAGAATGGAATAACCATCGGTGACACGGCCCGCCGCCACATCAAAGACGGCGCGATTCAACGGGTGTGCCATGGTTGCCACACACTGGCGGGCGGCGTCGCGCAGCAATTGCGTATCGGTATCGAGTGTGATCACAAACGCGACGCGGTGCAGGATGGTGATGTCACCGACAATGCATGAAAAACATTCGCTGCCGTTGGTGCCGCATCCGCCCCGCAGCAACGAATTCAAATCGGCCAACTTGCCGCGCTTGCGCTCATAGCCCATCCAGAGGCGTTCCTGCGCATTCCAGCGGCGTGGCCGATGAAACAGGAAAAAGCCATCGGTTGCGGTGCCGCCGTCCCCATCTTTGTCCACTGCGTATTTTTCAATCAGGGCGGTGATGCCATGCACCGCGCGCTGCAACAGGGCGTCATCCCCGGCGAGCGTCTCCTGTGGCGCATCACAAAAATCGGTCAACAGACCAAAATGCAGATTCGCGTCGCGATTGGCGAGAAAGCGCACCTCCAGTGCCTCGACCAGATTATCGATTGAGCTCGCATTGGTGAGCATCGTCGGGATGATCACCAGCGTGCGTGATGCGGCCGGGATGCCCTGCGAAAAATCCATGCGCGGCAGCGGGCGCGGTGTCACCAGCAGGGTCGCGAGCCAATTGGTCAATGCGACCGACAACTGGGTGGCGGCGAGTAGACACAGGATGCCGATTGGTGCCAACTCCCAATCGGCGAGTGTGCCCAGTTGCGCCTCGCGTGTCAGCGCCGCCGTGACACCGAGCGCAATTAGCGCAATGGCGGTCGGATAGAGAAACAGGAATCGCTGACGACGCGCTATGGGGCGCCGGTTTTTGCCGGACGCCGCCGATACCGGGAACGCGCGCGGTGCGTGTACTTCCGCCGCGTGTTCAAGTTCGGGCAGCCCTTTGTCGATTAGATAGTAACCAACATGCGCCATGCGGTTAGCGATGGGGTTGCTGGCGGCGCTGTGGCCCCCATGATCCGCGTCATCAGCACCTTTTTGGGCGGCGTCGCGGGCGAATTGAACCGCCCGTTCGGCGATTTCATGCTCGGAAAGACGGCTCCGTTTTGCCGTCGCCTCGATCACATGGCGATAGACGTCACGCGTCGAAAAATCCATGCGGCCATAAACGCCGCCCGGATCCTTGCGCAATGCGGATTCAACGCGGCTCATCGATTCAACAAATTCGCGCCAGTCCATCGCCCCCAGAAAACGCAGACTCGCGATGCAATTGCTGATCGAGACCTGGGCGGAGGCTTGCCGCTGCGATTCGGACTGAACAAAATGCTCAATCGTCTGATGCGATTCAGCGAGCAGTTGCTCGACCCAGGTGAGCGCCAACGCCAGCGCCGCACCTTGTCCCTGCAAACGGCGCGCGAATTCCGCGACGAAGGCGGTGGATATCGGCGGGTTCGAGCGCGCCATGTCGGCGATCAGCAGAATCAGGCTCTTGGGATCCTGTTCGGCGGTCACCGTCATTTGATCCGCCCACGAATCGGCCAGATTTCGATCAATCAATCCGGCGGCAATGCGCGCCGATACGCGGCGCAGATTTTCGATTAGCGCCAGGCGCAGCATGATCGGGATCGCCCAAAGCTCGCCGAGCGTGAGAACGGTCACCGTTTGGTAGGCGGTGACGAAGCGGCCAAGACTGTCCGGATCGACCCGCCCGTCGCCATGCGAAATGGTTTGCAGCGCAATGTCATACACGCGTGGCAGGCGTTTCGACGGCCCGCGCGCGAGACGCGGCAACTCACGGCTGTAACCTTTGGGCAGATGGCGCCGGGCGGTGCGCATCTGCTCTTCGATCAAATGAAAATTATCCAGCAGCCATTCGCCGGCAGGCGTAATGCGGCGATTCGCGACCACTGCCTCGGTGAGCAAATTGCAAACGCCGATGAGCGCGCTTTCGTTGGCTTTGAGCCGGGCCAGCAGCCAATCGGACGCGCGGCCCGGCGCAAGTCTGTGAGCGGCCGCGAGCGTCGCACCGAACTGCTCCATCTGGTCGGCAGTAAGCAACTCAGATCGGAGCGGCAGTTCATCAGTCGCATAGTTTTGCGGCGGCGCGAGACCACTGGCGCTCGCGATACGCTGCCATAACGTCAAAAATAGCGAATTGTTGATGGTGTTCAATCTGACTTTGTGGGGAATTCCGGAAGCACATATTCAACATTGGTGCGGTTCTTCAGGTCATTTCGGCCTGCAAACCCCGCCAATGCTTGATCTTCGCTAGTGTAGTACTTCGCAATTTCCGGAACAAATAAAAACGATCAATTTTTGGGCCAGACAAGGAGCAATCCGCCGTGATCGCGTTGACCATCACGAGGATTTGCGACGCCGTATGGTGCAAAAAGACGCGTTTTTATGTTCCTGAAATTGCCAGGCACAACACTATGCCGGTACTAACATCGGTGCCACGGATTGCCGGAGGCTGCCAAACGCGAGTGCGTACTGCTTGGTGAATTCGGCACCGAAAAAAAATATCTGTGCCGAGTAATAAACCCATAGCAACAAGGCGATGAGCGAGCCTGCCGCGCCGAAGCTGGAGGCGACGCCGCTGTTGCCGAGATAAAGTCCGATGACAAATTTTCCCAGCGTGAACAGGCCCGCCGTGAAGGCGGCACCGATCCAGACATCGCGCCACGAAAGCGGCGCATCCGGCAACGCCTTGTAGATCACCGCGAACAGGCAGGCAATCACACCAAAGGAAATCAGCGAGGAAGTAGCCGACAGCAGGCCGTACGAGCGGCTCCAGAATCCGCCCGCATATCGCTCCAGCACGGCGAGCCCAGCACTAATCACGAGCGAGACGAGCAGAAGAAACGCCAGCACCAGCACCAGCCCGAAGGCATGGAGCTGGGTGCGCAAAAAAGTAATGATCGCGAGCCCTTTGGGCGGCTCGACACCCCAGATTTCATCGAGACTGCCCTTCAGTTCGACGAACACGCTGGTCGCCGCCACCAGCAAAATGACGCTTGCGATCATGATCGCCGAAAATCCGGCGGCAGGATCACGCGCACCGGCCAGCAGCGCCTGAATCGCCTGTGCACCATTGCGGCCAACAAGTCCTTCGACTTGCGCGATGATCTCGCCTTGCGCGGCATCGGCACCAAAAAAATAGCCGGCACCGGCAATGGCGAGAATCAGAATCGGCGTCATCGAAAACAAAGTGTAAAAAGCCAGCGCGGCCCCCTTGCTGCCGGCGCGATGATCGATCCACGCGTTGAGAGACTGGATCAGAACCGCACGCATGGCGCGCACCCCTTGCTAAAACATTGGCAAATTTACGCGCGCACGTGGTTGACGGCGGCGGGCACTGGCGCGCCTCCTTCGGCCTCCCAACGTTCCTCGGCGGTATGGTCGGAAATGGCGAAGCGGCGCGAAACCTCGTGCCAATTTACCACCGACCACCAGCCGCTCAAATATTCGGGTCGGCGGTTTTCGTGTTTCAGGTAGTACGCGTGTTCCCAGACATCGTTCAGCAGCAGCGGGAAGCAGCCCTGCATCAACGGATGGTCGTGGCCGGGCGTGGTGATAATTTCCAGTCGTCCGCCATCTTTTTGCGCGCGCGCAAGCCACACCCAGCCTGAACCAAATAATGCGGCCCCGGCTTTCCCGAACTTTTCCTTGAATGAATCAAACGAACCGAAATCGTGGGTGATCGCATCGGCGAGTGCGCCCGAAGGCCTGCCCCCGCCGTTGGTGGATGGCGGCGACATGGCCTGCCAAAACAGGCTGTGATTGACATGCCCGCCCGCGTTGTGATGCACCGCGTCGCGGATTTTATCGGGAAGCTTGTCGAGATTCAGCAACAGCCACAATGCGGTCTTCTGCTGAAATTCGGGTGTCTTTTCCAGCGCCTCATTCAGTTTTTCCACATACGCTGCATGATGCTTGCCGTGGTGAAGCTGCATGGTGCGCAGATCGATATGCGGCACCAGCGCCGCCGCATCAAAAGGCAATGCCGGCAGCGTGTGGCGGCTGATGCCGCCCCCGGGACGCGGCACCGCGTGCAACACGCCACCATCGTCATCCGGGTTTGCTGAATTGCTCATGAGCGGCCTGAGCGCTATTTCAAGCGCATGTCGTTCTTGACCGACGTCACGCCACGCACACCACGCGCCAATTCTGCCGCGCGATTGATATCAGATTGCGATTTCACGAAGCCGCTCAGTTGCACCACACCCTTGAACGTTTCGACATTGATTTCGGCTGATTTCAGACCCGGCTCATCAAGAATTCGCGCTTTGACTTTTGCGGTGATGACGGTGTCATCGATATATTCGCCGGTGCCCTCTTGTTTCGAGGTCGATGCGCAACCGAGCATGAACATCATGGTCACGGCAACAAGAAAGGCGGAAATGCGTTGGAATGGTTTCATCGTCGTACCTCCAGATTAAAAGAAATAAATTGACACGAGCGCAGTCAGTGCAATGCCATCGGAATGCAATGAAAATTTCGCGTCAGTTTCATGCTTGGTGTAGTGCCTGGCAATTTCAGAAATTGCCAGACACCACACTAGCGGACAACGACATCGCGGTCTGTGCGTTGGCGTACACATGCACCGCTGAATCGGGATTGGTGTTTGGCTCAGCGCATATGAAAACCACCTGCGCCAAACAGGCCCAGCAATCCAATGATGATCAGGTAAAAAGCAACAATGTAATTGAGAAGCCGCGGCATGATGAGAATGAGAATGCCGGCGATCAGGGACACCAGTGGGCCGATACCGAGAGTGAGGTTCATGTGGATTTCCTTGTTGGTTTGATGTGAAGGCTCGAATGCCGCCCGGGTGAATGGGTATTTGCCATCGGAATCCCTCTTCGCATGGATTGGTAAACGCCAATTGAACCTGTCGTTGATCCACTGAAGAATAGGGCAGCCGGAACGGCGCTTCCGTGCGGCAGGGCACATTTGATTGCGCGCCGCAATAAATAAATTTGTTTGCCGGACAGGCGGCTAGTGTGCGGTAACAGACTGACGGGGCGGCGATAAAACCCGATCCTGCTGATCCAATCCTTTCCATCATGAGGTGACGCAATTTCGTCCCCCAAACCGATTCAGATTATTTTGGCGCGGCAGTTGGCCGACAGCCTTGCCATGCCCATCCTCATCGTTGATACCGACGAGACGCTGATTTACTTCAACGAGTCGGCCGAGCAAATTCTCGGCCAGCACTTTGATGAAACCGGTGAGATGGTTGCTGACGAGTGGACGGGGCTGTTTGCCGTTGCCGACGAGGCGCGCCACGCGATCGCAAAAGAGGATCGACCGATGATGAGGGCGATCTCGGAACAGAAACCGAATTCGCGCACCGTGTGGTTGCGCGGCGGCAATCGCGAGTGGCGGCACGTCAATATCACGGCGCTGCCGCTGATCGGCGTGGGTGGCCAGTTTGTTGGAGCACTGATGATTTTTTGGGAGATCTGACATGCAGGTCACCCTGTGGGGAACGCGCGGCTCGCTGGCCACGCCCGGCCCCGAAACGGCCCGCTACGGCGGCAATACCTCATGCGTCGGCGTCTGCGGGCGCGAAGGAACGATGCTGGTACTGGATGCGGGCACCGGCATTCGCCGTCTGGCCAAGACCATTGCGCAATCGGTGCGCCGCGTGGACGTGTTGCTGACCCACCTGCATATGGACCACATTCAAGGTCTGGGTTTTTTTGAGCCACTTTATCGTCCTGACATGGAAGTGCATATCTGGGGGCCGCCGAGCGCATCGCGGAATCTGCAGGCGCGACTCAAGCGCTATCTTTCGCCGCCGTTGTTTCCGGTGCGGCTGAGCGAGCTGCCATGCAGACTGGTGTTTCATGAAGTGCCGCGCGGTGAGGCCGACATCGGCGAGTTCCGCGTGTCCTCGGCGCTGGTGTGTCATCCCGGACCGACACTCGGCTATCGCATCATCTCGTCGGTCGGGCGCGTGCTCACCTACCTGCCCGACCACGAACCCGCGATGGGGGCACTGCGTTTTCCATCGCTGCCGCGCGAATGGACATCCGGCGGAACGTTGGCCCGAGACGCGGATTTACTGATTCACGACAGCCAGTACAGCGCAGGCGAATACGCCTGCCACTGCGGCTGGGGGCATAGCTCACTCAATCAGGCGCTGGATTTCGGCACACTGACCGGGGTGAAGCGGCTGGT
>JANLQC010000364.1:0-3141 GCA_031367575.1 Betaproteobacteria bacterium
CCCCGGCCTAGTGCCTGCCGGGGCAGGCTCCGCGGGAATGACATTCAACCAGCGATTGACTATAGGGTAAACGGTTTGAGCTTCTTCTTCACCGCGACGTTTTTCAACGTCACGTAGCGCGGCAAGCCATTCTCATAGGGCGGATAGGCCTCGCCCGCAATCAGCGGCTGCAAATAATTGCGGCATTTTTGGGTAATGTGAAAGCCATCCGGCGTGATGAAATCGCGCGGCATTTTTTTCTCGCGATTGGCGACTTCAGTGAGCGGCACCGGGATGATCTCCCATCTGTACGGCTTGCTGCTGAGACGTTTCACGGCGGGCATCACGCCGTTCATGCCTTTGACGGCGTATTCAACGGCTGCCTTGCCCAACGCATAGCACTGTTCCACGTCGGTCTTGGAGGCCACATGGCGCGCCGCGCGTTGCAAATAATCGGCCACCGCCCAGTGATATTTGAGTTTCAGTTCCTGCTTCACAAGATTCGCGATCACGGGCGCGACACCGCCCAATTGGGCGTGGCCGAAGGCATCGACCAAACCTGATTCGGCGACGAATTTTCCATCGGCATTGTGAAGTCCTTCGGAAACTCCGACCGCGCAGTAGCCATTCTTGCGAACCGATTCATCGACCTTGGCGAGGAATTTTTGCGCGTCGAACGCGATCTCGGGGAACAGCAAGACTTGTGGCGCGTCACCGTGTTTTTCTGCCGCCAACCCGCACGCCGCTGTGATCCAGCCGGCATGGCGGCCCATCACTTCGAGCACGAAAACCTTGGTGGACGTTTTCGCCATCGATGCGACATCGAGCCCCGCTTCGCGCATCGATACGGCGACATATTTCGCCACCGAGCCAAAGCCGGGCGAGCAATCGGTAATCGGCAGATCGTTGTCCACCGTTTTCGGCACATGCACGGCGATCAGCGGGTAGCCCATCGATTCGGACAACTGCGAAATTTTCAGACACGTATCAGCCGAATCGCCACCGCCGTTGTAGAAAAAATAGCCGATGTTGTGCGCCTTGAACACCTCGATCAGCCGTTCATATTCGCGCCGATTCTGCTCCAGCGATTTCAGTTTGTAGCGGCACGATCCGAACGCACCGGCCGGCGTGTGTGCCAACGCCTTGATATTGGCGATCGGCTCTTTCGACGTATCGATCAAGTCCTCAGTCAGGGCGCCGATGATGCCGTTGCGGCCGGCATAAACCTTGCTGATTTTTTTCGGGTATTTGCGGCAGGTTTCAATCACCGCCTGTGCGGATACGTTGATGACAGCGGTGACGCCGCCGGACTGGGCATAGAACGCGTTGCGGGGTTTGGATGAATTCATTTTGGAGTTCCGTCCCATGCACGCGTGGGCCAAAAGTTTGAAACTTAGGGTTCGACAATATTGGATCCCCGCCTTCGCGGGGAACGGTGAGCAATCTACGCGCCGAGCGCCGCGAAAATCCTGTCGCGAATTTCCTCGACCTTGCCGACACCGGAAATCTGTACGTATCTCGGCGCGCCCGCTTCACTCGAGGTGGCCCATTTTCCGTAGTACGCGATCAACGGTTCGGTCTGCTCGTGATACACATCGAGACGCGTTTTGACCGTCTCTTCCTTGTCGTCAGCGCGTTGCACCAGATCTTCGCCGGTAATATCGTCTTTGCCCGCGACCTTCGGTGGATTGAACTTGATGTGATAAGTGCGGCCCGACGGGAGATGCGCGCGGCGGCCGGACATGCGCTCGATGATCTCGGCGTCATCGACCGCGATCTCGACCACAAAATCGAGCTTGATACCGGCCTGTTTCATCGCGTCCGCCTGCGGGATGGTGCGCGGAATACCATCGAACAAAAATCCCTTCGCGCAATCCGCCTCGGTGATGCGTTGCTTGACCATGCCGATGATGATTTCGTCCGACACCAGCGCGCCGGAATCCATGATTTTTTTCGCCTCGATGCCGAGCGCGCTGCCGTTTTTCACATGGGCGCGCAGCATGTCGCCGGTGGAAATCTGCGGTATGGCGAATTTTTCCTTGATGTAGGTTGCCTGAGTGCCTTTTCCGGCACCTGGCCCACCCAGCAAAATCAATCGCATTGTCCGCTCTCCTTGATATTTTTAACCACAGGGCATTTTACCGGGAATCGGTGCGCCGCCTAGTCACCGTGAACCGTGCGCGCACTTTTTCGAGGTCTTCAAGCGTATCCACACCCGGTGCCAGCGCGCCCGGCCACACCGTCACGGCAATGCGGTATCCGTGATGCAGCGCGCGCAGTTGTTCGAGCGATTCAAGTTGCTCAGCCGGCGCGGGTGGCAGGCTGGCATAGCGTTTGAGAAAACCGGCGCGATAGGCGTATAGGCCGATATGCCGCAACGCCGGAAAATGGGCCGGCAGCGCATCTTTTTTTTGCGCAAAGGCGTCGCGCGCGTAAGGGATCGGCGCGCGGCTGAAGTAGCGCGCAAAACCGTTCGCATCGCACACCACTTTCACCACATTTGGATTAAAGAATTCCGCCGCATCGACAATCGGATGCGCGGCCGTCGCCATCGCCGCGTCGGCATTGGTACCCAGCACCGATGCCACCGCGCGAATCAACGCCGGATCGATCAGCGGTTCATCGCCCTGCACGTTGACGATGATCGCGTCGTCATTTAGCTTCAAAAGATCCACGACTTCGGCGATCCGGTCCGTTCCCTGCGCGTGATCGGTGCGCGTCATCAATGCGTGGCAGCCGTGTTGCTCTGCGACGCGTTTCACCTCGGCATGATCGGTGGCAATCACCACCCGTTGAGCGCCGCTTTTTGCCGCCTGCTCCGCAACCCGCACCACCATCGGTTTGCCCGCAATATCGGCCAGCGGCTTGCCGGGCAGGCGCGTGGACGCGAACCGGGCGGGTATCACCGCGATGAAACTCATCGATATCAATCAGCCGCGCACTTCATCGGCCCGCAATTCGCGCGCCTCATCAGTCAGCATCACCGGGATCCCGTCGCGGATCGGGTAGGCGAGACGCGCGGAAAACGAAATCAATTCGGTCTTGTCAGCGGACATGGTTAACGGCCCTTTGGTGACCGGGCAGACGAGGATTTCAAGCAGCTTGGGATCGAGCGACATGTTTAGTTTTTCCGTTCGGACATTCGTTTCACGACAAATTCGC
>JANLQC010000247.1:0-2380 GCA_031367575.1 Betaproteobacteria bacterium
CACCACCACTTCGATGGTGTGTTTTTTCATCTTGTCGAGCTTCGGAAACGCATCGATCTCGATCACTTTGCCATCCACCCGAAGCCGCACAAAACCCTGTGAGCGGAATTCTTCCACCATATCGAGATGTTCGCCCTTGCGGTTCACCACCACCGGGGCCAGCAGGGTGAGCTTGGTGCCTTCCGGCATTGCGGCGACGGTATCGACCATTTGCGAAACCGTCTGCGCCTCCAATGCGAGCTGATGCGTCGGGCAATACGGCGTGCCGGCGCGCGCGAACAGGAGCCGCAGGTAATCGTGAATTTCGGTGACGGTGCCGACGGTTGAGCGTGGATTGTGCGACGTCGCTTTTTGTTCGATCGAAATGGCCGGCGAAAGACCCTCGATCAAATCGACATCCGGCTTTTCCATCAATTGCAAAAACTGGCGCGCATACGCCGAAAGCGATTCCACATAGCGCCGTTGCCCTTCGGCATAGAGCGTATCGAAGGCGAGCGAAGATTTTCCCGAACCGGATAAACCGGTGATGACGACCAGCGAATGGCGCGGCAAATCGAGATTGATATTTTTGAGATTGTGGGTGCGGGCACCGCGGATTTTGATGAATTCCATGAATCTCTTTTTAAGAAAACCGGCTAAGGCATTGATGCAAATCGTTTGTGCATCGACCAAAAAAATCATTGCATCAACGATTGCGCGACGAAAAAGGCAACCGATCATTTTAACGCTTTCATGTTTCCCCTTGCACCCCTTTTTTGCGTCACAATGCTCGCGCGGCTGAATTTGAAATGCGCCGCAATCGTGTGGGGAGCGGCCAAGCCTCTCCTCCAATCCAAACGGAAACAGAAGGGAGTTCACATGGCATCAGTCAACAAGGTCATTTTGGTCGGCAATCTCGGACGCGATCCCGAAACGCGCTACATGCCCGACGGCGGCGCGGTCACCAATGTTTCGATCGCAACGACATCGCAATGGAAGGACAAGGCCGGCGAAAAGCAAGAGGCGACCGAATGGCACAGGGTCAAGTTCTCCGGCAAGCTGGCCGAAATCGCCGGCGAGTACCTGAAGAAGGGCTCGCAAATCTATGTCGAGGGGAAGATTACCTACCGCAAGTACCTGGACAAGGACAATCAGGAAAAATACATCACCGAAATCATCGCGTTCTCGATGCAGATGCTGGGATCGCGGCAGGGGATGGGCGGCGATGGTGGCGGAAGCGGCGACGGCGATTACGCGCGCTCATCCGGCAGCGGCTCCGGCGGTGCGCCAAGCGGGCCGTCATCAGGGTCGGCAGCCAAACCGAGTGGCGGGCCGAAGGGCGGCGCGACCAAGTTTGACGATATGGATGACGATATTCCGTTTTGATTTTTTTCAAAAAAAGGCCCGCTGCTGCGGGCTTTTTTCATTGGTCTGATAGGTTGCGAATACCTGGACGTTGGGCGGTCAACTTGAACATGGGTGGTATTCTCCGCACCAGCAGAAAATCAGTAAACACCAGCATTGGCGCGCACTTCCAGACAAAAAACGCTGAAACGCCGCGCCAATGCTGGTGTTTTAGCAATTAATGTCGAATTTTTTGCAGCTGCCTCATTTCAACGCCTCCAAAATTTTCGCCACCACTACTTTGCCCGCCGGGGTCCACGGCGCGATCAATTCAAAGTGTCCGGCCGCTTCCAGTGTGATGAGCTCGATCGGTTCGCCCATTTCCTTGGCGCGTGCCTGATAGCGCCAACCGATGGACGGCGGCACGATGCCATCGAACACGCCGTGAATCAGAATCTGTTTGACGCCGAGCGGCAGCATTTCGGCGGGCGAGGTATCGCGAAACGGCGCATTGGCCGGGCCGCCGGGCACGATGCGCGCAGTGCCATCGACCAATTGCCCGACCGTTTTTTCGCCGCAAGCATGCGCACCCGCACGCGCGAAGTGTGCAAGATCAGGAATGGCGGCGATGCCGATGACGGCTTTGAATTTCACTTTCGGCGCGTGGGCGAGCGGGCTATCCGCCGGGATGCGGTGTTGTGCGGCCGCCCATAGCGCAAGATGCCCGCCCGCCGAATGGCCGGTCACGACAGTACGGCCTAAATCGAGCCGATATTTTTCGGCGATGCCATGCAAATGATCGACGCCTTCGGCGATGTCCTGAAAGGTGCCGGGATAGCCGCCGCCCGCATGCCCGATGCGGCGATAAGTCAGGCTCCACACCGCCACCCCCTGCTTTCGCAAATCGTCGGCGAGAAACGCAACCAGCTCCGCGCCGGGCAAATCGGCGCGCCAGCAGCCGCCGTGTATCAGCACCACCAGCGGGTGTCGCGAATTGGATGTTGATCGCGGCAACCATAATTCGGCCATGCGCTCGGCCGACTGTTGTGCATCCTTG
>JANLQC010000373.1:0-2070 GCA_031367575.1 Betaproteobacteria bacterium
GGCGCCGCTCACCAAAGTGTTCAATACGGTGCTCTATAGCGTGGCCATCGTCGGAATTATTTTCGTATTGCTGGCGTGGTTGCTCGCGCGCACCATCGTCAAACCAATTGAAGAGTTGACCGCCGCCGCACACGCCTTGAAGGGCGGCGACTACGAGAAGGCCACGCTGACGGTTCGCACCACCGACGAAATTGGCCGCTTGGCCCGAACCTTTAACGTAATGATCGACGTGCTGCGCCAACGCGAGCGTGAACGCCGCGGCAAACGTGATCGCCGCCAGCAGAATCCAAGCGTCACGTCGAACAAGACGCGCAATTAATGCAAGCGCCCGTTTCAATCGGCGTCGAAATTGACCCCGCCTGGGAACCGCCGGTTCCGGGCAAACGCAGGCAAGTCGCCAACTGGGAACAGTACATGGCGCTGGCAAAGAATATTGTCGGGCGTTTTCATGATCAGTTCGACCTTCGGTTTTTTGATTACCTGCATCCCACGCGCCTGCAGCCGACGCTGCCGGGACGCGTCAAGAAATCCTATGCCGTCCGAATTGCATTAACCGATTGGGGTGAGTTGGACGCGCCGATCGTCATTTGTTGCGGTGGCGTGGCCAACTCGGCGATGCGTTTCAATTATCTCGCCGCCGATTTGATGAGCGATTTTCGGGTGGTGTGCATGGACTGGGTCGGTCGCGGCCGCTCAGGTTGGATGGTTGACGAGCGCGATTATTCGTTGGCGACTTATACCGAACAATTGCGGCAGCTCATCGTGTCACTGGATCGCGGCCCGGTGACCGTACTCGGCTCCTCGCTCGGCGGCAGCGCGGCCATCGAACTTGCGGCGCGCCACCCCAAACTGGTGAAACGCCTGATCCTGAATGACATTGGCCCTTATATGCCCAGGAAGCGGCGACGCAGGCGTGCGCAGACGCTGGCGCGCTTTTACGTCTTCCGCGAACCCGGCGATCTGCTTAGGCGCATTGGGGCCTCACAAAAGAACGACGGCCCGATCACCGATGACATTCGTTTCAATATCACGTTCCACCAGACCAAGTGGTCGGACGACGACGGCGGGCGCATTTATCGTCACGACGTGCGCGCCTTGCAGGCCTATAAGCGCGACGCTGAAACGAGTCTTGAACAGTGGGACGAGTGGAAAAAAATTCGCTGTCCGGTGTTGCTGATCCACGGACTGCTGTCCGACGCGCTGCAAGTTTCCACCATCGACAGGATGAAAAAAGCGCACACGGTGGCGGTAATGCATGTGCCGGATACCGGCCACACGCCGGTATTGTCGGATCGCAATCAGTGCTGGTTCATTCGCGATTGGTTGTGCGGCGGTAACGCGTCGGCCGATTGGTCGGTGCTGCACGCACCATTGCGCGGGATACATGCCGAAGTGCAAATTGCTGCGCCGGAAACGGTGGTCGCGACGTAACGATCAATACGGCGGTCTACACCGCCGTCAAGCGCCGAACCGTCAACGCGGGTGCGCCTTTCGCGTCGGCGGCAACCGCAAATTCAACCAATTCACTGTTCGCCACTTGCATGCGGCCTTCGCCGTTCAGCAGGGTATTGAGCAGGCGGCCGACCCCTTTGCTGCTGACCACCAACGGTCGATGCGCGCGCTGAGTTGAAATCGCCGCCAACGCGTTGGAAATGCGCGCGCCAAATTCTTCCTCGGATTCGCCGCCTGCCGGCGTGATTTTCTGCGCGATCAATTGTTCGGTTTCCGCAATCGGTCGCCGGTTCCATTCGCCAATCGCGCGTTCGTTCAGTGTGGCATCGATATCGATCGGCAGCCCGCCCAATACGCCGCTGATGATCAGCGCCGTTTGTCGCACGCGGATAAGCGAACCGCAGCGGATGCGATCAATACCGAGCTCCATTTGCTTGATCTGCTTGGCGAGCATATACGATTGGTCGCAGCCGATATCGGTGAGCGGCACGTCGATATCGCCCCCGCAGCGCAGGCCGCGAAAGTTCAGATCGGTCACGCCATGGCGGACGAAAAAGAAATTGAACGGGCGCTGATATTGGTAGCTCATGCGATTATTTCTCCGTCAGGCACCAATCG
>JANLQC010000375.1:0-2268 GCA_031367575.1 Betaproteobacteria bacterium
GACTATTCCCACTGCCTGAAAAATACCAGATACATCGTGATCAGCGCCAGCGCCGCGCCAACAATAATCGCGCCAAACAGCACGATGGCAACGCGCGTATCTTCGACGTGATCCTGCGCCAAATTGATGGCTTGCCGCGCAAGCGTCCGTTTGCGCATCTGAAGGCAAAACGCCAACACGCCAAACATGATGGCGCTGAAAATGCCGATGATCAGGATGAGGCTGGTGCTCAGCATGGCGAACTACTTTTTCGCGGGCACCTCGGCCTTGGTGGAAGGCGGTGCAGGGGTGGCGCCAGACTTGGGCGGCTCAAGATCTTCTTCAAGTTTGTCGAGCTTGTCCTGCGAGACTTTGCCATCGTGGACATTGCGCAGCCGCCGCTGCAAATACGCATCGCGCAGAAATTGATATTTGTCGAGCGACGCTTCTTCAAGTGTCTGGCCGGCACCGAGGAGACTGGCACGCACTTCAAGCAATTCAACCGCAGTTGCGCTATTGCGGGTGGGGATGTGATCAACTTGCCGCGACCATCCCATGAATGAATCGACACCGCGACCCGCCGAATCGCGCAGTGTCGATGGCCCCATCAGCGGCACCACCAGATACGGACCCGTGCCGACACCCCAGGTGCCGAGTGTCTGGCCGAAATCTTCGTCGTGTTTATCCAAACCCATCGGCGTGGCGACATCGAACAGCCCCAAAATGCCCAGCGTGGAATTGACCAGGAAACGGCCCGCACTGGTGGCGGCCTCGGTGGGCTTGCCTTGCAAGAGGCTATTGACGGCACTCGCCACGTCGCCCACGTTGGTAAATAAATGGCTTACACCGGCGCGCACAAATTCCGGGGTGACGGCTTGGTAGCCCTTTGCCACCGGTTTCAGCACTGCCGTGTCGAGGGTATCGTTGAAGGCAAAGGTGGCGCGATTCATTCCTTCGAGCGGGTCGGCTTTGGGAGCGTTGGTGGAGGCGCAGCCGGAAATGAACAGGGCGGCGAGTGAAATGATGAGCAGGGTTTTAAAGTTCATGGGTTTTTTGAATCAGAAAGGTGGGTATCGTTGGTTCGTCGTTCCATGGGATCGCAGGCGCGACGGAGGCATTGGAAAAATCGGAAATATTGGAAAAATCGGAAAAACTGGAAAAATTGGAAAATTGGAAAATTGGAAAAATGCTGCCGCAGTCTAATCGCGAATCGTCAATGCAACCCGAACCGCATCGATAAATCAAGTGCCTTCACGTCCTTGGTCAGTGCGCCGACCGATATCCGATCAACACCGGTTTCCGCGATCACACGCACCGATTGCAGTGTGACGCCGCCTGAGGCTTCGAGTTCCACATTTTCATTCCCGCTGGCGGCAACAATTTTCACCGCGTCGCGCATTTCTGCGGGTGACATGTTATCAAGCAGAATCAACTTGCCGCCGCAATCGAGCGCTTCGCGCAATTGCTCCAGCGATTCGACCTCGATTTCGATCATGGTATCGCGCGGTGCCTGATGTTGCACCAGCGCAAACGCGGCCTTTAGCGCGGACTTGATGCCGCCCGCCGCCATGATGTGATTTTCCTTGATCAAAATGCCGTCGTACAAACCGATGCGGTGATTGAAACCACCGCCCATTCGCACCGCATATTTTTGCCCACGGCGCAGGCCCGGCAGTGTTTTACGGGTATCAAAAATTTTCGCGTTGGTGCCAACGACGGCGTCTACAAACAGCCGCGTTTTGGTGGCAACGGCCGACAGCGTTTGCAAAAAATTCAACGCCGCGCGTTCGGCCGTGAGCATCGCGCGCGCGTTGCCGGTGATCTCGCAAAACTGCACGCCAGCCGCGACATGCTGGCCATCCTCGATGTGCCAGAAAATTTCGCAATCGGGATCGAGTTCATCAAAGCAGCGCTGAAACCACTCAATGCCGGCGATGACGCCATCCTTGCGCGCGAGCACCCGCGCATGACCGCGGGCCACGGCAGGAATCAGCGATGCCGTCAAATCGCCGTTGCCGACATCTTCCGCCAAGGCGCGGCTGACATCTTCGGTAATCACTGCTTCGAGATCGTGTTTCTTGTCAGACATGGGGATAACCACTTAACCACTTGAAAGCGAAGGGTATGACCTTATCTTTAGCGTAACAGCCAGCGGCATGAGAGTAAGTGCGCTGGCGTACATATTGAGCAGCATGAAAAAGAATATTGTTTGCCAAGACCATTTTTACATTCTAGGCCTTCCCCATGAGAATCGACAAACTCACCACAAAATTCCAGCAGGCATTGTCC
>JANLQC010000253.1:0-5378 GCA_031367575.1 Betaproteobacteria bacterium
CGTGTTTTAAGTCCTCGCGCGCTTCCGCCAGACGCCGTTCGATCACCTCTTTACTGTCCTTGCCGCGCTTGACCAGCCGCTTTCTGAGCACTTCGATGGACGGCGGCAGGATATAGATGAAGGACATGTCCGGGAACAGCGCCTTCACTGATCGCGCGCCCTGCCAATCGATTTCCAGCAACACGTCTGAACCGGTGGCGCGGGTTTTCTCGATCCAGTGCTTGGAGGTGCCGTAGAAATTTCCGTACACCTCGGCGTGCTCCAGAAACTCGCCGCGCGCGGCCATTGCCGTGAATTCATCCACATCCACGAAGAAATATTCGCGGCCCGACACTTCACCCGGGCGTGGCGGGCGCGTGGTGTATGAAATCGACACGCCGACATCGGGCTCGCGTTCCAGCAACGCGCCAACCAGCGAAGATTTTCCCGCGCCGGATGGGGCAACGATGACGTAGAGGCAGCCGTTCATGTCATTCAATATTCTGAATCTGCTCGCGCATCTGCTCGATCGCCACTTTCAATTCGATCGACACATTGGTTGATTCGGTCGAGACCGATTTCGAGCCGAGCGTGTTTGATTCGCGGTTCAATTCCTGCATCAGGAAATCGAGCCGCTTGCCGGTGGCGCCACCGGCCTTCAGCACCCGCCGCACTTCCGAGACGTGCGCCGAGAGGCGATTCAATTCCTCGGCCACATCGATACGCGAGGCGAACAACACCACTTCCTGCTTGAGGCGCTCGTCGCTGGCGGTTCCGGCCATTGCATCGGCAAGCTTTTGCGTGAGTTTTTCCTGGTACGCCGCAACCATGCCGGGAATCAACGGCGTGACTTCTGTCACCAATTGTTCGATGCGCGTCAGACGTTCGTTGATGAGTACCGCCAGTTTTTCGCCCTCTCGTGCGCGCGTGGCGTTGAGTTCGGCGATGGCTTTTTTCAGCAGCAGAAGCAATGCATCCCTGACCGCATCGGTGCCCAGCGCTTCGGTGGCCATCACACCCGGTGCATGCATGATTTCCCAAACCGATAGCGGCTTTGCGTCGAATTTGGCCATGAGGTGCTTCTGCGTTTCCGCGAGCACCACCAGCGCCTCCTGATTGGGAGTGAACGATTCGCGGGTGGCCACCGGCGTGAAGGTGACACGGCAATCGATCTTGCCGCGCGTAAGGGCGGCCGCCACCAACTCGCGCATCTGCGCTTCGAAGGCGCGCAAATCCTCAGGCATGCGGGTCTGAAATTCAAGATACCGGTGGTTGACCGATTTCAATTCCAGCGCCAATCGCCCGCCGGGCACTTCACCACTCACGGCGGCAAATCCGGTCATGCTTTTGATCATAGCGGTGCCTGAAATGAGGGTTCAGAAAATTAAAAACCGGACAAAAGTGCCGGAAACTGGGGCTTGCGGCACAATAGCGGACTGGAACACGTTTTTTACAAGGCTCGTGCAAGCTGGCAAGCCCGCAAATCAGGACAATTATAGTAGTGATTCCGCGTCGCGGCGCTTCACGCGACCTACCGCTCAATCCAACAATGTCGACGCAATCCAATCAGCCGTTACCCGACGGGTATCAACTCAATAATTACACGATCGAAAAGCTGCTTTCCTCGGGCGGGTTTTCCATCGTCTATCTGGCGCGCGATGAAAACGGCGTGCCGGTGGCGATCAAGGAATATTTGCCGGCCGCGCTGGTGATTCGCGTCAACGGGGCAGAAGTCAAAATCAATTCCGACGAAAACCTTGCCGTGTTCCGCCACGGACTCAAATGTTTTTTCGAGGAAGGCCGCTCGCTGGCGACGATTTCGCATCCCAACATCGTTGGCGTGGAAAATTTTTTCCGCGCCAATGAAACCGTTTACATGGTGATGCAATATGTGCGTGGCCGAACCCTGCAATTTCATGTGCAGCGCCACCGCCATGAGTTCACCGAAAGTTTTATCCGCCGCCTGTTCACGCATTTGTTGAACGGCCTGCGCGAAGTGCACGCCAAAAAATTGCTGCATCTGGATATCAAGCCCGCCAACATTTACATCACCATGGAAGGCAAACCGGTGTTGCTCGATTTCGGCGCGGCGCGCCAATCGCTGACGTCCGACGCGCCGAAGCTGCGGCCGATGTACACGGCCGGCTATGCGGCACCGGAGCAATACGGCAGTGTTGACCAAATGGGGCCGTGGACCGACATTTACGCCGTCGGCGCGACCATCTACACCTGCATGACGGGCGTGCATCCGCAGCCGGCCAACGAGCGCGCCAGAGAAGACCAATTGGTATCGGTGCGCGAACTCGCCCAGCCGGGGTACTCGGAGTCGATGTTCGATCTCATCGACAGTTGCCTGAAGCTCGATCACATGGCGCGTCCGCAGACCGCGTTTGAATTGCAGAAGGCGCTGATGAAAGACATCGAAGACCTTCCCGATGCCGTGCAACCCGCCGGGGCCGGGGAGTCCGACGACACGCTCGCGGGGCGCCTGAGAAAAACCCTGAACCGGAAGATTTTCTAGCGCCATGCGATTCACCATTTTTCAGGACAGCGTGATCGGCGGCCGCAAGGTCAATCAGGATCGGCTCGCCTATTCGTATTCAAAAGACGTACTGATGATGGTGATCGCCGACGGCATGGGCGGGCACGCCCGTGGCGAGATTGCCGCCGAAGTGGCGGTCACGACCATGACCAAACGATTTGAGCAGGAGGCACGCCAGACGCTGCGACGGCCGAAGGAGTTTCTCGAGTCCGCATTCCACTCGGCACACCGCGCCATCGTCTCCTTTGCCGATCAACACGATATGCTCGAATGCCCGCGCACCACGCTGGTCGCCTGCATCGTGCAAAACGGCAAGGCCTGCTGGGCGCATTCCGGCGATTCGCGCCTGTATCTGGTGCGTGGCGGCAACATTGCGCAGGGCACGGTCGATCACTCGCGGGTGCAGCAACTGATTGAAGCGGGCGTCATCACGCCCGCGCAGGCGGCGGTGCATCCGGACCGCAACAAAATCTATAACTGCCTCGGCGGCGTGCTGCCGCCGATGGTGACGCACTCGGAAGATTGGACGCTGAAAGTCGGCGACACCATTCTCCTGTCCACCGACGGCTTCTGGGGGCCGCTCAACGCGGACAACATCGCGGCGCGGCTCAAACAGGAAACCCTGCTGGATTTGGTGCCCAAGCTGATGATTGAAGCACAGCGCAAAGCGGGTGCCGAATCCGATAACCTGTCGGCGATCGGATTGAGCTGGGAAATTCAGGAAGACGATGAACCGGATGGCACCATCACCGTCACCGAGCCGATGCAGGGCTTTACCACCTCCACCATGAACTCGCTGGCGCAACCGACGTCGCAAAGAGACGAAATCTCCGACGCCGATATTCAGAAAGCCATCACCGAGATTCAGAACGCGATCAAGAAAGTGTCCAAATAGTCGTTGGTTGGTCAGGCCAATTTTTCCCGCAAATCCGAGAAAACAAAAGAACATGCCCCGCTCCCAAAACCGCGCCACCGACCAACTCCGCCCGCTAAGCATCGTGCGCCATTACACCAAGCACGCCGAAGGCTCGGTGTTGATTGCCATCGGCGACACCAAAGTGCTGTGTACCGCGAGCGTGGAAGAACGCGTGCCGCCGCACAAAAAAGGCAGTGGCGAAGGCTGGGTCACGGCTGAATATGGCATGCTGCCGCGCGCCACCCACACCCGCGGCGACCGCGAGGCGGCGCGTGGCAAACAAAGTGGCCGCACCCAGGAAATCCAGCGCCTGATTGGACGCTCGCTACGCTGCGTGGTCAACCTGAAAAAACTCGGCGAGCGCCAAATCACCATTGACTGCGACGTGCTGCAAGCCGACGGCGGCACCCGCTGCGCATCGATCACCGGTGCCTACGTCGCCCTTCATGACGCCATCAGTGTATTGCTGAACAAGGGCCTGTTAACGGAAAGCCCGATCATCGATTCAATCGCGGCGGTGTCGGTCGGCATCGGTGCCGATGGCGCGATGCTGGATCTCGATTACCTTGAGGACTCCACCTGCGAGACCGATATGAATGTGGTAATGACCGGTGCCGGAAAATTTGTGGAAATACAGGGAACGGCCGAAGGCGTGCCGTTCTCGAAAGCCGATATGGAAAAGTTGGTGCGGCTCGCGGAGAACGGAATTGCCGAATTGATTGGCGTGCAGGCCAAAACGCTGGCGTTGGCCTGAACCGTTCAATTCATCTCAGGATAAGTGCGAATTTTTTCAAGCACGAACTCCTTGATGCGCGCCGGCATTTCAATTGAGGCGCCGTCAAATTTCGACGCAATGCCGGTCGGATCGAACACACCATCGGCGACAAACAGCGCACTCATGGCGCGACCGGGCTTGTCTTCCGGTGCATCAACGCCTTCGTGCCGGTAGCCCGATTCCTGCGACCAGCGGAGCGCGCGTTCCTTGCCCAGTTTCGCGTAGCAAAGCTGGAAGCCGAGCATGTCGCCGCCGTAGGTTTCCCACGTATACAAATCGAAAAAATCGTCCTGAAACCAGCGGCGGTGCTTGCCGGATTCGTACTGCGTGACATCCTTGATTTCACTGAGCATGAGGGCCTGCGTGCAAAAAACAATGATTGAAATATCCTACACCGAAACTGCCGCCGCCATTATCGCCGCCGGCCGGTGGCCACGTTCGGCCGCACCACTATGCGTTCAATTTGTCGACCATGTTGCGCAGTTTATCGGGGTCGTCGGCTTTGAGAATTTTCGCCGCCGCCGGCTCGATGTCCGCCACACTTGACATCAACACCCGCTGCTTTACCGTCAGCACATTGGCCGGGTGCATGGAAAAGTGGCGCAGGCCAAACCCGAGCAACAGGCGCGTCATGCCAACGTCGCCCGCCATCTCGCCGCACACCGCCACCGGCACGCCGGCTGCGTTTGCCTGACGGATCACGTTCGACACCAGTTGCAAAACCGCCGGGTGCAGCGGATCGTAGAGATGCGCGACGCTGTCATCGGTGCGGTCGATGGCGAGCGTGTACTGGATCAAGTCGTTGGTGCCAATCGACAGAAAGTCCAGTTGCCGCAGGAACATCGGCAGCGCGATCGCGGCAGCCGGGATTTCGATCATGCCGCCGACTTGCACCTTGTCGTTGAATTTGCGGCCTTCGTCTTTAAGCTGTTGTTTGGCGCGCGTGATCGCGGCGAGCGTTTGGCGGATTTCGTTGTAACCGGCCAGCATCGGAATCAAAATGCGCACGTCTCCGTGCCGCGCGGCGCGCAGAATCGCGCGCAACTGGGTATTGAAAATCGGCGGCTCGGCGAGGCAATAGCGGATCGCGCGCAGACCGAGCGCCGAGTGTGATGGCCCCAGATCGGGGCTGTTGAGCGATTTGTCGGCACCGATATCGAGTGTGC
>JANLQC010000465.1:0-1581 GCA_031367575.1 Betaproteobacteria bacterium
GCTATCAGTCGGTGGTGCTGTCGGGCATCATCATGGCCAATATTCCGCTGGCGCTGATCGGCAGTGTCGCCGCAATGTGGATCGCGGGTGTCACGTTGTCGGTGGCATCGATGGTTGGCTTCATCACGCTGGCCGGTATCGCCACGCGCAATGGCATCCTGAAGATCAGCCACTACATCAATCTATGCAAGTTTGAAGGCGAGCAGTTCGGGCAGGCCATGATTGTTCGCGGTTCGCTGGAACGGCTTACGCCGGTACTGATGACGGCGTTGGTCGCGGCGTTTGCGCTGACACCGCTGCTATTGGCCGCCGATGCGCCGGGCAAAGAGATCCTGCATCCGGTCGCGGTGGTGATCTTCGGCGGGCTGATCAGCTCGACCCTTCTCGATACGCTGCTGACGCCGGTGCTGTTCTGGCTATTCGGCGAGAAAGCGACGCAGCGCATCCTAAAGGCAGAAGGCAGCATGCGCGCTGGTCTCCCACAAAGTGAATCTGTGACGCGAGACGCCTATTGATTCTCAATACATTGCGACCGACTGTTGAAAGCTGAATTCCTGTTACCAAACACAAGCACCGGTGCGGCGTTTGGAGCATTTATGCCCGAAAGTCCGCGCCAGTGCTTGACGTTGTTAAATTGGTCATCGCGCACGATGTTGCGCAAAACGGCACATTTTCCGTCGAAGCCAAACGCCCGTTAAACTTCCTCAGCCCGCAAACGCACTTGTGTTTCCGACAATTTTCCTTTCAAAAAATGGCACCCAGCACCTCAATAAATCCGACACCAACGTGGCTGCCCCTTGTGGTTCTCGGTGCGGCGGTATTGATCGTCTCGGCGGCGGCGATCATGATTCGCGTCGCGCAGGCGGAAGGGGTCTCGTCGCTGGCCATTGCGGCATGGCGGCTGACGTTCGCGGCGGCAATCCTGTGGCCACTTGCGTGGGCGCGAAATCCGCTCCAGATCCGCGCACTATCCGGGCGCGAGTGGTTGTTGGGAGGGCTTGCCGGCCTGTTGCTTGCGATCCATTTTGCGGCGTGGATTTCGTCGCTCGCGTACACATCGGTCGCGAGCAGTCTCGCGCTCGTGAGCACCAACCCGGTGTGGATCGCGCTGGTGTCGTGGCTGGTGTTTCGGGAAAAACTCGGCGTCTGGTTGATGCTCGGGATTGCCGCCGCGCTCGTTGGAAGCGCGATGATTTTCTATTCGGATTCAAGTCAGGTGCCCACCTTGGCCAATCGCGATTCGTTGTGGGGAAACATCCTCGCGGTGATCGGCTCATTCACTGTCTGCGGCTATCTGTTGATCGGCCGGCGACTGCGCCGCACGATCCCGTTGCTCGCTTACCTCTGGCTGGTGTACTCGGTTGCCGCGATCGCATTGATGATCGCCGCGTTAACGACGGCTTCCCCCTTAGGCGGCTATTCTGATACCGCATGGCTCTGCCTGATCGCACTGGCATTGGGGCCGCAATTATTGGGTCACGGTGCGTTTAATTGGGCGTTGAAACCCGTCTCAGCCACCTTCGGTGCCATCGCGATTCTGGGTGAGCCGATTGGTTCGGCGTTGTTGGCATGGATTTTTTT
>JANLQC010000479.1:0-1642 GCA_031367575.1 Betaproteobacteria bacterium
CGACGATGTACTGGTAGGCGTGGGTGTGGATGGCTTCTTCAAAGGCCTGGCGCAGCAGGTACTGGCGGCACTCGGGGGCGGTGATGTGGCGATAGGTGCCGAGCACGATGTTGTTGGCGGCGAGGCTGTCGGCGGTGACAAAGAACCCGAGGTTGCGCTTGACGATGAGGCGCTCGTCTTCAGTCAGACCGTTCGGGTCTTTCCAGGTGGCGATGTCGCGGTTCATGTTTACTTCCTGCGGCATCCAGTGGTTGGCGCAGCCGGAAAGGTATTTGTCCCAAGCCCATTTGTATTTGAAGGGTACGAGCTGGTTCACGTCGGATTTGCCGTTGATGATGCGCTTTTCTTCGGCGCGGACACGTGCCGCAATTGCCAAACCCGGGGCATCGATTTCGGCGTCAGTTTCGCCGGCGGGGGGTGATGTTGGATAAACGCGGGGCAGGTCATCGAGCATCGGTCGCGCGCGCTGGGCGGGGTATGTCGCGGGGCTGGGAGAGGCGGACACCGAAGCACCAAACTGCGCGCTGACCAATTGCAGGCCGGGTTGCAGGAAAGGTGGCATGTGTGCCGTCATTTGCGCTTGCATTTGTGGCGACGGCGATGGTGGCATCATCGGCGGCATATGCACCACGGGCGAAGGTGAAGGTGTGTCGTCCCAGGTTAAAGACATGTTTTTATCTCCATCGTTTTTAGAAAGCCGGTTCTTGGCCCGACTGCTTTGTTGCCTAACATTTCAAATCTTTTGGTGGCTGAGAGCGGGTTTGATTTACCCATGAAGAATTTGCTGGTACTCGGCTCTTTTTGGGCCTTGAGCATTTCGAATTTTTTGGGCGTCTTGGTGGTGGTGGGCATTTCAGCGCTTCCGGTCGTTGATGCTTGTTTGGTGAATATTTCTTGACGTGTGTTGCGTGTTCAATTCATTCTGGCCTGCTGGTACCGCTAACCTTTGCTGTTTCATCTGGCATGCTGACCAACCTCAGTTGTGAATGGCAGAGGAAAAAAATGTCCGCGTTCGTCGCCGAAAGCGACTGCCGTCAGGTCTGCCCCCGCGTAAACAACGCAAGCGCTGGCCACCGGGCGCGGTACATCACTACGCGACCATTGCACCCGAGACGCTCGCAATCGGCCCGAAATTGTCGTAGAGCACCGGCGAAGCACCGGCTTCACGCACGCGCTTGATGGCTTGCAGGCAATCGTTGCGCCGCGCGTAACCGAGCGGCGCGGTGGCGATCTTGATGCCGTTGGGACCGGCCAAATACCAGCGCCACTGACCGACGACATCCTGATAAATGTGAAAGACCATGATTGCCTCCTGTTTTGCGATACCTGAAAAATTCACCGCGACGATTGCGCCCCGCCGGTTGTCATTCCAATGGCGGAATCCGCAATAGCTGTCCGGGATAAATCTTGTCCGGGTGTGTCAACATCGGTTTGTTGGCTTCAAATATCAGCGGATATTTGTTCGCGTCGCCATAAAATTTCTTGGCGATTTTTGATAAATTGTCGCCGCTCACCACTTCGTGATATTGAGCTTCCGGTTGCGGGTCTTCGACTTCCATTTTGTCGTTGACCGTTGCCACCCCGGCCACGTTTCCGCAGCAGAGCAGGATTTTTTCTTTCGTTTCCTGATCCGCCGCGACAC
>JANLQC010000533.1:0-3526 GCA_031367575.1 Betaproteobacteria bacterium
GTGGTGATGCGCGGCAACACCTGATCACCGGAAATGAAAATATTGTCATCGCGCGAGAACAGCGTGGCGTGCTCCGGTGCGTGGCCAAACGCAGTGATGACGCGCCATTCACGTTTGCCGATGGTGATGCTGTCACCATCCATGATGCGGAAATATTGTTTCGGTACGCTTGGCACGCCGCGCTTGAATGCGCCGGATCGCGTACTTAGCGCGTTGGCGAAATCGGGACGCGCGCTGGCGATGCCGTGAGCGATAAACAGTTTCGCCGAATTTTCCCGGTCGAATCCGGCCACATCTTCAGCCGCCGCATGCGCCGACAAAAACTCGGTGGCCGTCATCCATACCGGTGCGCCGGTGCGCTCATGCAGCCATGCCGCGCAGCCGACATGATCCGGATGGTAATGGGTGACGATAATGCGCTTGACCGGCTTGCCCTGCATGGTTTCCGTG
The DNA here is from genome assembly GCA_031367575.1 of Betaproteobacteria bacterium. GTDB lineage: Bacteria > Pseudomonadota > Gammaproteobacteria > Burkholderiales > Usitatibacteraceae > UKL13-2. The sequence goes on from JANLQC010000533.1 coordinate 451, forward strand.
AAGTGGCGTTGCCACAACGCATGCGTCTCGGCAACACCAAAGCCGGTGTCAACAATTGTCCAGCCCGGCCCCGCATCATCGTTGTCTTCGAGCAGCCATAGATTGATATGGTCGAGCGCAAACGGCAACGGCATGCGAATCCACAAGATGCCATCGGCCACGCGGATGGATTCGCCGGGCGCGGGGGGAATTTCGTGGGGGTAGGTGATCATGAGTTTGACGAGGCGCAAAACGTAAAAAAACGTAAAAAAACGCAAATTGACGGTCAATCCCGGGCTTGATCCGGGAATGACATGCGCGGTAATTCAGAAAGCTGAATTACTTCGTCGTAAACGTGAACACCCCATCCCAATTCGCCCCCGGTGGCTTGGCGCGAAGCGCGGCGACGCGGTCAAGGTAGACCTGATACAGCTTGCGATTTGGGTCCGCCTGCGCGAGTTTCACCAGCGCCGTTTCCGCGTCGTCCCAATTCTGCTGGCGGAATTTATCCAGTACGCGATGAAACCGGTCAATTTCATCAAGCATTTGATCGACAATTTCACCCTTGAGTCCGACCGGTTCGTAAATGGAAATCGGTTCAAGTTTTCCCTTGACGCGCACCCGATCCAGTTCACGGTAGACCACGTTCGGCACCGTCCTGACAATGTTCTCCGATACCAAAATGCCGACCCCATATTCCTTGGTGAGGCCCTCCAGACGCGCTGCCAAATTGACGGCGTCACCCAGCACGGTGTACGCGCGGCGGAAGGTCGAACCCATGTCGCCGACATTCATCATGCCGCAATTGAGGCCAACGCCGATTTCCAGTTTCGGCCAGCCGCGCTTCACAAAGTCCGGGCCGATTGCCTTGATTTGCCGCTGCATTTCCAGCGCGGAATGCAACGCATGCTCGGCATGTTTCTCGTCCTTCAGCGGGGCCCCCCAGAAGGCCATGATCGCGTCGCCAATGTATTTGTCGATGGTGCCGCGGTCGCTCTGGATGGTTTTGGTCATCTCGGTCAAATAGGCATTCATCATTGCCGTCAATTCGGTTGGCGCCAAACCTTCCGATATTGACGTGAAATTGCGCACGTCCGAAAACAGCACCGTCATGTCGCGGCTCTCACCTTTGGTGGTGTAGGTGCCCGGATCCTTGGCCATTTCTTCGACCAGTTCTTTGGGCACGTAAGTACCGAAGATGCCGGTGATTTGCCGCTTCGATCTCGCCTCAATGAAAAAGCCGTAGGTCATGTTCAGCAGGTAGAGCAGGCCGATCATCAAGAGCGGCATCGCGAGTGGCAATACGTAGCCTGCATACCACCAGTACATGTTGTAGCCCGCATACGCCGCCGCGACCGTGACCGCCGTGCCGGTCGCCACGACGGGATTCAGTTTTACCAGCGCCAACGCAAGTGGAATACCGATCAGCAACACCGTCCAGGCGTGAATGCCGAATTCAAATGGCGGCCGTTGTTTAAGATTGTTGTCGAGATAGCCGGACACCAGATTCGCATGTGTTTCCACACCGGGGTAGACCTCATTGACGGGCGTATTGCGCAGATCGAACAGCCCTTGCACGGTGGTGCCGACAAACGCAATCTTGCCTTCAAGTTCGCCCGGCACCAGCTTGCCGCGCATCACATCGGTGGCCGAAATGTAGCGGAACATCGGATTGCGGCCACGATAGGGAATGAAGGTGGCACCGTCGCTGTCGAGCGGAATGACGGTATCGCGCAGCTTCACGTTTTTCAGCTTTGGACGGCGATCACCTTCGTCCTCACGCAACGTTATCTTGATCGGTTCGTTGTCCAGATAGGTGCGGTAAGTGGCAAGCGACAGCGATTCATAGTATCCATCCTTGTATTTGATGAACATCGGAATGCGCCGCAGCACGCCGTCGAAATCCACTCTCGGCAGGATGTGTCCGGTCGCCGCCGCGGCATCCTGCAAAATTTTCAGATTGCCGCTGAATCCGTCAATTTCCTGAGACTCGATCGGGTTCTTGAATGCGCTGGCGAGAAATTGCGGTTGCGGCAATACGCCAAACTCCAATGTGTCCATACCGGCGCGCTGATTGTTGCCGGCAAACGCCAGCACCACCGGATATTTTTTTATCGTTTCAGCGAACTGCGCATCGTAATTGAGCGAGATGCGCAGCTCGTTCAATTTCTCCTGATATTCTGCGCTCGACTTGAACGTGGTCTTTCCCAATGTCTCAAGTGTGCCAAGGCCCGAACTGCTGTCCGGCTCCGTAAAAAAAACGTCAAATCCGACAACTTTCAGTTTGTAGACATCAAACAACTGCGTCAGCATCAATACCCAGCGGTCGCGCGAAAGTGGCCAGCGTCCTTCGGCGGCGAGCGTTTTTTCGTCGATGTCGATGATGACGATGCGTGAATCGATTTTCTCCGGCATAGTCGCTCTCAGCCGGATGTCGTAGGCCTGTTCTTCGAGGCGTTGAAGAAATGAAATCGAGCCTCGCGCACGATCCTCGACCAACGTGAAATCAATGATGTAATACAACACAAACAGCGCAACAATTCCCAAGCCAAGACTTGCCCTGATAATCGCATTGATCGACGAAAAATATTTGGTCCAAAGCGCGGCGAGCTTGTTCATGCCCATGCACCCGCAGCAGCAAGAATGCGGGCGGAAAACAAGTACGAGGTATCCGGTTTTCTTGTCATCGGTCGAGCCTCCCAGCGCGAGTGCGGATTGTCCTGCGAATGTCCCATTGTCGCTTGATGAAGTTTACTCCAAAGTGTTCGCGAGCCATGAATGCACCCGACACCATTGGTACATGGGTGGTTCGCGCCGATAGAGAAAAGTCCAGTACTGGCGCGGTGTTCAGAGCATTTTCGACTGTAAACGCCCGTCCGTGCTGGTGTTTTCGTATTTCCCGCTATGAAAAAAGTAGTCTTCGTACGATGCGATCATCAAAAACAGCCTGCAAGCCCGCGTGGTAACATCGGCATCACTCGCGTCTCCAATCGACCGTGGCATTTTTTTGATCCTATTATTCGATTGCCATTTCATTAAGGCAGTAATTATTGTCATTCCCGCGAAAGCGGGAATCCATGTTTGGCAGAGTAGAAAA
>JANLQC010000536.1:0-1704 GCA_031367575.1 Betaproteobacteria bacterium
GTCCTGCATTGTCATCCGCTACGCTCGTGACACGAGTCATGCCGGGTTGCGCGAAAAAGACAATAAAAAAATTTGAAAAGGGCCTTGCTTTTTGCCGCAAGCCTGTATATAAAGACAGTTATGACTGAACTTACCGCACGCCAGCAGGAAATTCTCGCCTTTCTCAAAGCATGGATTGCCGAGAACGGCATGCCGCCCACCCGCGCCGAAATGTGCGGCGCACTCGGCTTTCGATCACCCAACGCCGCCGAGGAGCACTTGCGTGCGCTGGAGCGCAAAGGGGCCATCGAAATGCTTGCCGGTTCGTCACGCGGCATCCGCATCCGTGAAGGCGGCGCAATGGGCTCGGAGGCGGTCAACGACGAAGAAGGTGGCATGCCGCTGATCGGCAAAGTCGCGGCCGGTTCACCGATCCTCGCGCAGGAAAATGTCGTCGGCCGCTATCCGGTCAGCCCGCTCATGTTCAAACCAAAGGCGGATTACCTGCTGAAAGTCGCCGGCATGAGCATGAAAGATATCGGCATCATGGACGGCGATTGGCTCGCCATCCACAAAACCACGCAGGCACGCACCGGGCAGATCGTGGTCGCGCGCGTCGAGGGTGACGCCACCGTGAAACGGTTAAAGCTGAAAGGCCGTCAGGCATTCCTGATTGCCGAGAACGCGGATTTTCTGCCAATTGTCGTGAACCTCGATAAAACGGAATTGGCTATTGAGGGATTGGTAGTGGGCGTGGTTCGCACGATGTAGTCACCGCCTCGATACCTGTCATTCTGAGCAAAGCGAAGAAACTTGTCGCGACAAGATTCTTCACTTCGCTCACACATCGTAGGGCGGCTTGTCCGCCACACCAGTTATTTTTCCTCTGCGGCCGGCGTAAATTCCCATGTCGAACTATCGACGCGCAAAAACGCCCGGCGCCACCTATTTCTTTACCGTTGTCACCCACCAACGACAACCCCTGTTTCAAATCGAATGCGCGCGTACCGCGCTCCGCGACGCGATACATGACGTACGCCAATTATTGCCATTTCAAATCGACGCGTGGGTACTCTTGCCTGATCACCTTCACGCCATATGGACACTGCCACCGGGCGACGCAGATTTTTCGCAACGCTGGTCAAAAATCAAACGACAAACCTCTCGCGCCTGCCGCCATCTCGTCAATCAAACATTGTTGACACCGGGGCAAATCACGGATGGCGAATTCGGATTCTGGCAACGGCGATTCTGGGAACATCAGATCCGCGACGACGCCGATTTTGCCGCGCATGCCGACTATATTCATTGGAATCCGGTCAAGCACGGTCTCGTGAAAAGCGTCGGTGATTGGCCTCATTCCACCTTTCATCGTTTTTTGGCAAACAGAAAATACACGGGCGATTGGACGTTCACAGAACGCGAAAGCAACGTCGAATTCGGTGAACACGTTGGCGGACAAGTCCGCCCTACGATGCGAATCGGCACAATTACGTAGCGCGGACTTGTCCGCCCTGCGATGCGAATCGGCACAATTACGTTGGGCGGAATTGTCCGCCAATTCTGCGCCGCTATTCGCAACTCGCCCGCCGCATCGGAAAATCGATCCGCGCTTCGCGCCCCTTCAAATTTCCTTTAATTCGCGAAGCCACCACGTGGGCGGACGTGTCCGCCCTACTATCCGAATCGGCACATTCACGTTGGGCGGACTTGTCCGCCAATTTT
>JANLQC010000550.1:0-1669 GCA_031367575.1 Betaproteobacteria bacterium
AAACTGAGGTCAAATTCGAATGCGGCGATGGCGCGTGGCTCAGCCCTTGAACCAGAGGCGCGCCGCCGCTTTGAGGCAAAAGTTGGTGTGCCGATGGCACCCGCCTGCATGCAATCGCAGAGTTGCGAGTGGTTGCGCGCAAGTGTGGATGGCATCGCTGTGGATGCGAGCCGCGTGGTTGAAATCAAATGTGGTGAAAGTGTGTACCGCAATACGTCACAGAGTGGCCAGGTTCCGCGTTATTACTTTGGCCAGCTGCAGCATATTCTGGCGATCACCCAGCTTGAGGCGATCGATTTTTTTTGCTACTTGCCGAATCGTCCGGAAGTGCATGTTGTCGTTCCGCGTGATGATCAATACATCGGCAAATTGCTGAAAGTGGAAGAGGCATTTTGGATGAAGGTCGGCGAGCGGCGGGGGAAATCGGCACTGTGATTTGTTTCGATAGTTTATAAACGGCAATGTTGATATGCCAAGTCGAGCCAATCGGTATAGTGGATTCCAACAATTGTGCATTTTTGTTCCGGGTGAGGCAGCGCTTCAATCAGACCGGATAGTTGCGATTCGCTAGTATTGGCGAGGTCTAAAGGCCGAAAGTGCTTGGAAAACCGCGCCAGCGCTTGTGTTTTGCCATTTCAACAACGTGATTGCAGAGTCTGAATCGTCCGTCATCAGCTAGAATGACGCCGGTTCCTTTCCTTGGCAATTACCTTGTCTGATCGCTTCAACGTATTCCTCCAATACCTCCTGCCGAAACAGGCCATTACCGCGTTCGGCGGCAAAATTGCCGGTGCGAAAGCGGGCGGGCTGACAACGCGTTTGATCCGCTGGTTTGTCGGGCGCTATTGCGTCAACATGAGCGGGGCGGCGAACGCGGATATCGCGAGTTATTCGACGTTCAACGAATTCTTTACGCGCGCGTTGCGTGAAGGCGCGCGCTCGCTTGCTAAAGCCGATTTCGTTTGTCCGGTTGACGGATCGATCAGCCAATTCGGTGCAATTGACGGCGAACATATTTTTCAGGCCAAGGGTCACCAGTATTCAACGACGGTGCTGGTCGGTGGCGATGCGGCCCTTGCGGCGCAATTTGAGAATGGTAATTTAAGGGGCCAGGTACGCATTCGCCGAAAGCCCCCGCCCAGCTTGCCATTCCAACTCCTTTTCCCCTGAAAGCCGCGCCAGCGCTGGCGGTCGACGGTCGTATTTATAGCAACCGCGATCGATCGCATCCAAAGCGAAGTTATTGACGATTCCCATATTGGGTACGATAATGCCCAATATGGGAATTCAGAAGAAATCCGCATCGACAAAGAAGGTCGTCAAATCGCCCAAGGTGGCGGCATTGAAAAGACCTGTCGCCGCAGGCAAGCTTGGTGTCGCAAAGGTCGGCACGAAGGCACCCTTGATGGCGCGTGAGGCCGGCGCTGCTTATCGGTCTTCTGCGCCGAGTGCGCCGGCTTCGGCGGGCAGCCTCGCCGATGCGCTCTTCACCACCACGCAGCAACGCGTTCTGGGCCTGATCTTCGGCCTGCCGGATCGGAGCTTCTTTGCCAATGAAATTATTGGGCAGACCGGCTCGGGTTCCGGCGCGGTGCAGCGTGAGCTCGCGCGGCTGGAAGCCTCCGGTCTGGCGACGGTCCGCTGGATTGGAAATCAAAAGCACTATCAG
>JANLQC010000560.1:0-3687 GCA_031367575.1 Betaproteobacteria bacterium
TGACGATGCCGATTTTCGGATCGAATGTGGAAGGACCGTGATAGTTGATCGGATCTTCCTCGGCTAACTTGTAGCCCTGCCCCTTGCGCGTGACCACATGCAAAAATTGCGGCCCATCAAGCTGCTTGATGTTTTTCAAGGTATCGACCAGCACATCGATATTGTGGCCGTCAATCGGGCCGACGTAATTGAAACCGAATTCTTCAAACATGGTCGAGGGCGTGATCATGCCCTTGGCGTGTTCCTCCACCCGTTTGGCGATTTCCTTGAAAGTGGGCGTGTGCTGCAACACTTTTTCGGCGGTCTTTTTGGTGTTGGCGTAAAAACGCCCGGACAACAGTTTTGCGAGGTAATTGTTGAGCGCCCCGATCGATTCCGAAATCGACATGTCGTTGTCGTTCAGAATGACGATGACATTTTCGCGGCCGACATTGTTCATCGCCTCAAACGCCATGCCGGCCGTGATCGCGCCATCGCCGATGATGGCAATCGATTGGCGTTTGATGCCGGCGATGCGCGCCGCCACCGCCATCCCAAGAGCGGCCGAAATGGAGGTGGATGAATGCGCGGTGCCGAAGGTGTCATAGACACTTTCTTCGCGTCGCGGAAAACCGGCAATGCCGCCTTTCTGGCGCAATTTCGACATGCCCGCGCGCCGCCCCGTCAGGATTTTGTGCCCGTAAGTCTGGTGGCCCACATCCCAGACCAGGCGATCGTGCGGCGTATTGAAAACGTAATGCAGCGCGATGGTCAATTCCACCGTGCCGAGATTGGATGAAAAATGCCCGCCGGTGGTCGACACCGATTCAACGATGAACTCGCGCAACTCAGTCGACAGCGCGGCCAGATCACGCTGTTCGAGCTTGCGCAAGTCGGCGGGGTCGTTAATGCGGTCAAGCAGCGGGTATTTGGAGTTCATGTTGATTTGATTATTTCCTAATGCTGCCGACGAACAATATATTCCGCTAATTGCCGCAAACGCGCCGCCTTGCCATCGAAACCATTCAAGGCGTCCAGCGCATCGCCAAGCAGCTCATCGGCAAACCGTTTCGCCGGTGCCATGCCCATCAAACTGACGTAAGTCGGCTTGTTGGCATCCTGATCTTTTCCCGCCGTCTTGCCCAATTTCTCCGTATTAGACTCGCAATCGAGAATGTCGTCCACTACCTGAAAGGCGAGCCCCACACATTTGCCATAATGATCGAGTTTTGCCATCTCGCCTTCAGGCATCGGTGTACCGCACATGGCACCCATCAGCACCGAGGCGCGAATCAGCGCGCCGGTTTTCAAAATGTGCATGAATTCGAGCTCCGGCAACGTGATTTGCCGTCCCACGTTGGCCAGATCAATTGCCTGACCACCGGCCATGCCGTGAGAGCCGCAGGCGCGCGAAAATATTTGCAGCATCTCCATTTGTCGCGAAGGCGAATCGGTCAACTTGTGCGCCGTCATCAACTCGAACGCCAGTGCCTGCAAAGCGTCACCCGCCAGTAGCGCGGTGGCTTCGTCGAATTCGATGTGGCAGGTCGGTTTGCCGCGCCGCAGAATGTCGTCGTCCATGCACGGCAGATCGTCATGGGCGAGCGAATAAGCATGAATCGATTCCACTGCGGCTGACACGATTCGTACCCGGTCGACAGGCGCATCGCTGATCAACCCTGCCGCGTGTGCCAGCATCGGCCGCACCCGCTTGCCGCCGCCCAATGCGGCGTAGCGCATTGCGTCGTGCAGCCGCTTCGGCTCGAGTGACGCCGCCGGCAGCAACGACTCCAGCGTGCGTTCCATCTCGCCCGCGATGGCGCGCGACCATTCCTGAAAATCGGACATCGTCGGGTTCGGGCCAGAGGGGTTTGGGGGATTAGAGGGACAAATCTTTAAGTTCGCCGCCATCGAGGACCTTTATTTTTTGCTCGGCTTCCTTAAGGACGCTATCGCAGAATTTCAGCAATTCGGTGCCGCGCTGATAGGCCGAAAGGGACTCCTCAAGCGGCAATTGGCCGTTTTCCATTTTTTCGACGAGTGCGTCGAGTTCCGCCAAGGCGGCTTCAAAGGTTTTCGGAGCGGATGAAGTATTTTTGGTCATAAGTGGGGAAGGCGGATGCGGACGCGAAAAATCAATCTGAAATCATAGCGTAATCCGGGGTTTCGAGTCCACGGGAAATATGCGTCATTGCAGGTAGCCGCCAGCGACATATCACCTGAAATTCGCCTGAAATCCTTGCCCTTTCAGGGCCATTCGGGCAAAATCCCCGTTCCATTTCGTGGGTCTCCGCCAGGAGATTCGTTCTACGGGACGGAGTCTGTAGAGTTAAAAGCTAACAAACTCATTTGCCCGGGTGTTGTTTTTACTTTGGTTGATGCACGGCGGTGATTTCAAATTTGAAAAACCACGCGCGGAAAATTGGAGGTAAGGACTATGTCCAAATTGCTCGGCGCGCGGGAGCTTTCTCCCGCCATCACACCGCTTCCCGTCAGTTGGTATTTTGACGCCGCCATTCATGCGCGCGAACTCGAGGTATTTTTCAGGCATGGCCCCGGCTACGCTGGCCATGAACTGATGACGCCTGCGGCCGGTGATTTCCGTGCGCTGGAGATGACCAACGGCGCGTGGGCGCTGGTGAATAACGGCGCGAAAATCGATCTGGTGTCGAACATTTGCCGACACCGGCAGGCGCTGATGCTGAAGGGCAGCGGGCGATTGCCGAGCGGGAATATCGTCTGTCCGATCCATCGATGGACCTATGACGGCGAAGGCAAGTTGCTGGGTGCGCCGCATTTTTCCGCGCAGCCTTGTCTCGATTTGCCGCGCAAGTCTTTGCAAAAATGGAACGGCATGCTATTTCAAGGGCCGCGCAATATTGCCGCCGACTTGGGGCGTTTGGGTTGCGTAAAGGATCTCGATTTTTCCGGCCACGTGCTCAACAAAATCGAGGTCACCGAATACAACTTCAACTGGAAAACCTTCATCGAAGTCTATCTGGAGGATTACCATGTCGAGCCGTTTCATCCCGGCTTGGGCAAATTTGTCGATTGTGACCAACTCGATTGGGAGTTCGGTGATTGGTATAGCGTGCAGACGGTCGGCGTGAATAAATCGCTCACCAAACCCGGCAGCGAAATCTATCAACGCTGGCACCAAAGCGTGCTTAATTTTCGCCAAGGCGAAACCCCGAAACATGGCGCCATTTGGTTCACCTATTACCCGAACATCATGGTCGAGTGGTATCCGCATGTGCTGGTGATTTCCACCATCATTCCGCGCGGGCCGGAAAAATGCAGCAACGTGGTTGAGTTTTATTATCCGGAAGAAATTGCCCTGTTCGAGCCGGAATTCATCGAAGCCGAACAAAAGGCCTACGACGAAACCGCGCGCGAAGATGAAGAAATCTGCCAGCGCATGAATGATGGCCGCAAGCTGCTATGGCAGGAAGGCCGCGACGAACAGGGGCCGTATCAATCGCCGATGGAAGACGGGATGGTGCATTTTCATGAGTTTGTGCGGCGGGAGATGGGCAATGCGTAGCGGTTTGTTGAAGTTCGTATTGCAAATTCCCGGTTTGCGATTTACGAAGCACTTCCTCCTTTACAAAATGAGTATGTGCTTCTTAAATCGCAAACCCAACATTTGCGCGACGATTTTCAACAAAACCTTAAAAATGACCTCTTCCTGGATGCTCGTTGCCGGTG
>JANLQC010000564.1:0-5364 GCA_031367575.1 Betaproteobacteria bacterium
GCAATCCCGCCAGCAACACGCCGATGCGCGCCACATTCATCCCCTGCTCGCCTTCCGGCATCGCGCAGCCGACAACGACATCGCCGATATCGTGCGGATCCAGCCCCGGCACTTGCGCCATCGCACCTCTGAGGACATGCGCCAACATGTCGTCAGGACGGACATTCTTGAACATGCCGCGCGGGGCTTTGCCAACCGGCGTGCGGACGGCGGCAACGATGTAGGCTTCCTGGATTTGTTTGCTCATTTTGATTCTCCAAATATATGGCCATCTTTGTGTTTCACTCTCGACAAAACTCTTCGAAATTCCAAAAGCTCGTCATTCCGGCGGAGGTCGGAATCCAGTCCACCGTACATCTCAAGACCTTGCAATGGACTGGGTCCGGGCCTTCGCCGGGACGACGGCTAATTCCTCAGCGGTTTCCCGTTTTTTAACATGAACTCTATCCGCGCCTGCGTTTTTTCCGACTTCGCCAATTCGCAAAAATGTTTACGTTCCAGCGCCAGCATCCATTCCTCATTTACCATCGAACCCGGCTCCACTTCACCGCCGCATAAACACACCGCGATGCGCGACGAAATCTCGTAATCGTGATCGGAAATGAAACCGCCTTCTTTCATGTTGATGAGCATCATCTTCAAGGTCGCAATGCCGGTGTTGCCCGCTACCGGAAACGAGGTTGGTGCCAGTGGCGGCCGATAGCTTGCGTTGGCCAACGCGCGCGCGGTCTCGAGTGCCACATACAACAATTCATCCTTGTTGAAAATGATGATGTCGCGCCAGCGCAGGTGGCCCATTTCCTTGGCGTCAAACGCGCTCTTGGACACGTCGCCCATCGCCGCGTGTTTGAAGGACTTCTGGATATAGGGCATCAGATCACCCCCATTTGCGGCAAGTGCTGCGCGCAGCGCCATCTCTTTCAATCCACCTCCCGCGGGCAACAATCCCACGCCAACCTCGACAAGCCCGATGTAGCTTTCGAGCGACGCCACCACGCGATCCGAATGCATTTGAAATTCACATCCACCGCCGAGCGCCATGCCATCGACCGCCGACACAACGGGAATCATGCTGTATTTGATGCGTTGTGACGTTGATTGAAACAACGCGACCATCGCCTCAAACTCGCCAAATTTTCCCGCTTTCAATGCGTCCAGCGCTTTCACCAAATTGGCACCCGCCGCAAATGGCGGTTCGGTTTGCCAGATGACCAATGCCTTGAAATTTGCCTCGGCTTCATCGATGACTTTGTTCAATCCTTCCAGCACATCGCTGCCGATGGCATGCATTTTTGTCTTGAACGAGACGATGGCGATATCGTCGTGGCCCTTTGTGGCCCACATGCGTACCGCGTCGGTTTCAAAAATGGTGTTGCCTTTGTCGGATTTTTCACCGAGCAATAATTCGGGGAAAAGTTGCCGCTGGTAGACCGGCAAGGTTGAACGCGCCACCATTTTTCCGCTCTTGGCCGAGTACGATCCCTGATTGGAATGCACGCCTTTCCTGCCATCCGTGACCCAGCCGGGCAGCGGCGCGTTGGCCATGGTTTTACCGGCAGCGATGTCTTCCGAAATCCATTTCGCGATCTGCTCCCAACCGGCCGCCTGCCAGGTTTCAAACGGGCCCATTTTCCAGCCGAATCCCCAGCGGATCGCGAGATCGATATCGCGCGCCGATTCGGCCACGCTGCCGAGATGCACGGCAACGTAATGAAACACGTCGCGAAAAATGGCCCAGAGAAATTGCGCTTGTGGATTTGAACTTGCGCGCAATGCGGCAAACTGTTCGGTTGGATTGCGGATTTTCAGGATTGCGGTTACGTCATCCGCGACTTTACCGGTACCGGCAACATAGTCCGTTTTCGCCAGATCGAGCACCAGAATATCCTTGCCGCGCTTGGTAAAAAACCCCGCCTTGGTTTTCTGGCCGAGCATGCCTTTGTCGATCATCACTTTCATGTACTGCGGCACCGCATAGAATTTGTGCCAGGGATCATTCGGCAAATTGTCGTCCATGGTTTTGAAGGTGTGCGCGAGCGTGTCCAACCCAACCACATCCGCCGTACGATACGTGGCACTCTTGGCGCGGCCAATCGCCGGGCCGGTCAACGCATCAACTTCATCGAAACCCAGTTTGAATGCCTGCGTGTGATGCATGGTGGCCGCAATGGAGAACACGCCGATGCGGTTCGCCACGAAGTTGGGCGTATCGTTGGCGCGAATCACGCCTTTGCCAATGGTGGTGGTCAAAAATGTTTCAAGTAAATCAATAATCACCGGCTCGGTGTCGGGTGTCGAAATCAATTCCACCAATTTCATGTAGCGCGGCGGATTGAAAAAATGCACGCCGCAGAAACGGTGGCGCAAGTTTTCCGGAAACACTTTCGATAACTCGGTGATCGACAGCCCCGAGGTGTTCGAGGCAAAAATCGCGTCCTTGCGAATGTGTGGTGCCACTTTTTCATAGAGCGATTTTTTCCAGTCCATGCGCTCCGAAATTGCTTCGATCACCAGGTCGCATTCGCCGAGCCACGCGAGATGTTCGTCGTAATTTGCCGGTGTGATGAGCGCCGCTTTTGACTTGCTCGCGAATGGATCGGGCGATTGCTTCATCATCGCGTCGATCGCCTTGGTGACGATGCCGTTGTTCGGCCCTTCTTTGGCGGCGAGATCGAACAGAATTGATTTCACGCCCGCGTTGGTCAGATGCGCCGCGATCTGTGCGCCCATCACGCCTGCACCGAGGATGGCGACTTTTTTGATATGGAATTGACTCACCGAGTGCTCCTGTTAGTTTTTTCTACCCAGTTTTGTTGCCACAGATGAACGCGGATGAACGCGGATCAGCACGAATGTACGCGATCAAAGTCTAGTGTTGGTGCGCCTTTCGGTGAACAAATGCCCGAAAACCCGCGCCAATGCTGGACTTTTGACGATTGGGTACTTCTATTTACCAACTAATTCTGTCATCCCCGCGAAAGCTGGGATCCATTATTCGCTATTTCTTATCCCTCAAGTGTTTACGAAATTTGGATTCCCGCTGTAGCCTGCCCTCGAATGCTTTAATCGGGGGCGGGAATGACAGGGTTAATAGAAGTATCCGAATGTATCAGCGTTTAACCGCCTTCATCTGTGGCAATGAAACTCATTCCACCGGCACCAGCCGAGGCTTGCGCTGGTCATCAATTGCCACGTACGTCAACTGCGCTTCCGTCACTTTAACCACATCCGCGCCGAAGCGTTGCCGCTGCGCGTAAACCTCGACATCCACGGTGAGCGAGGTGCGACCGACCTTCACCACGTCGGCATAGAAACTCACCAAGTCGCCGACCAGCACCGCCTGCCTGAACTGAAACGAATTCACCGACACCGTGACAACTTTGCCGCGCGCCCGCACCGTTGCCGGCACGCTGCCCGCCAGATCGACTTGCGCCATTACCCAGCCGCCGAAGATGGTGCCGTGCGCGTTGGTGTCGGCCGGCATCGGGATGATGCGGATCACCGGTTGCCGATCAGTCGGCAATTGAACATCGTCGCCAACCGGCGGGAAAGTGTTTTCATTCACAGCACATGCCCCTTGTACATTTCTTCAATTGCGGCAGCGTATTTTTTAACGATCAAGTTGCGCTTCAATTTCAGCGTCGGCGTAATCATGCCGTTGTCGATGGTCCATTTGTCGCGTGCCACCGAGACCTTGCGGACCTGCGCGTAACCCGGAAACTGCTTGATCTGTTTGCCGATGCGCTGGACGAGAAATTTCTCGCCTTTTTCCTTGCCCTCCCCTTCAAGCGAAGGATTGAGTTTCGCTTCCGTCGCCACGCGTGACCACTCCTCATCGTTCAATACCACGATGGCCGACAGATACGGTTTGGCCTCGCCGTACACCAGCACCTGTTCGTATAAAGGATCCATCTGGATCGCCATTTCCATATCGACCGGCGGCACTTTTTCACCGTTGCCGAGCACGATGATTTCCTTGATTCGTCCGGTGATGTGTATGAAACCGTGCTCATCGATTTTGACCTGATCGCCGGTATTGAGCCAGCCATCGTCGGATAACACCGCGCGCGTCGCGTCAGGATTGTTCCAATAGCCCAGCATGATATTGGGGCCGCGCGCAAACAACACATTGTTTTCGCCGACACGAATTTCCACACCGGGAACGGCGGGACCGACCGAGCCGGGATCGTTTTTGTCAAGCAGATTGACCGCCAGCAGCGGCGAGGCTTCGGTCATGCCATAGCCCTGACAAATCTGCAAACCCAAGCCGACGAAAACCTTTGACACCGCCGGCGACAGCGCGGCACCACCCGCCACCGCGAAACGCAACTTTCCACCGAGGCGCGCGAGCAATTTTTCGGCCACCGCTTTTTTCAGGATTGGCCACAACAAGAACGAAACTTTCCACGGGCCGCGACCGTTTTGATATTCAAACCGGCACCAGCCGACATCGACCGCGAGATCAAACAATTTCCGTTTGACCGGCGATGATTTTTTGAGTTGGTCATTGATGGCGGCGAGAAAACGTTCATAAATGCGTGGCACGGAAAAAATAATCGTCGGCTGGACGATGCGAAAATCCTCCGCAAGTTGCGGAATCGAACGCGAGAAAACCATCGACGCGCCCGAGACGACATTCAAATAATAATCGGCCGTGCGCTCGAACATGTGCGATAGCGGCAGAAAGGAGAGAAAAATATCCTCGGGATAAACATCGTAAACCGCGAGGCCCGATTGCACATTGGAGAGAATATTGCGGTGCGAAAGCATCACGCCTTTGGGTTTGCCGGTGGTGCCGCTGGTGTACACGATGGTGGCGAGATCATCGGCCTTGACCGGCGGGCGATCAAAGCTCCCCGGCACCGCCGGCAACCAATCGGCCAGCAATTGCAAGCGTGGCTCATTGGGGTCATTGACCGGCTTCACGGTGAGAATGCGCGTCAAGCCGCCCAACTGGTCACGCACCGTCGTCAAGCGCTTCCAATGCTCGTCACCGTCGATGACGATCAGTTTCACGCCGGCGTCATTGAGAATGAACGCCACGTTTTCCGGGCGGTCGTCGACAAAAATTGGCACCGTCACCAAACCTTGCGCAAAGCCACCCTGATCGGCAACCACCCAGTTGATACTGTTCTTCAACATCACCGCGATGCGATCCCCCGCCTGCAAGCCCTCACGCCGCAAGCCCTCGCGCATGCGCGCGGCACGCTCACCCGCCTCCCGCCAGTCGATGCCGATCCATTCCTTGGCGGCGCTGTTGAATTCGCGATACGCGGGCGCGTTGGGCGAGGAACGGCAGCGCAATGCGAACACGTCGGCGATGGTCGATGCATCGTCGAACATCAGGTAACGGGTGCCGCGCCG